>JAIWOS010000001.1 GCA_020217265.1 Thiobacillus sp.
CGGCGCGTTCGGGCAGGGCAACCAGGCCGGCGGCGAGGATCGCGTCGCGCTGGCTGGCCGCCGCGCCATCGACCCCGATGGGCCGCAAGCCGCTCGCCCGCAGCCGCTCGGCCAGCCAGCCCCAGTCGGGGCAGGCATCATTCAGCCGGCTCGCATCGAACCAGGCGGTTTCCCCGGCGAAGAATTCCGGGGCGTCGGCAAACAGGGTGTCGAGATGCGCAGCAAGGGCGTCACGCTCGGCGGTGTTGATCACCACGCGCAGGCCGTCGATGCGGGCGGTCTTGATTTCCAGCGCAGGGGCAGGGCGCGCGTCACGTCGGCGGGGCATGGGAGAGGGGGGCGGCAAACGTCGAGCCCGAAGTCTAACAGCCGCGTGATGCCGGCGGAAGCCCGCGAGCCGCGCGCGCCTCAGCCGTTGAGACGGCCAAGCAGCGTTGCCGTCCGCTCGGGATCGGTGTTCTTGAGCAGCTTCTGCGCCACCGGCGCGATTTCGTCCAGGTGCGATTTCAGCACCTGCTGCTTGACCTGCAGCAGGCTGGCCGGATGCATCGAGAACGAGCGCAGGCCGAGCCCCAGCAGCAGGCGCGTGAGCAGGGGGTCGCCGGCCATTTCGCCGCACACCGACACCGGCTTGCCCGCCTTGCCGCCTGCGCGGATGGTTTGCTGGATGAGGCTCAACACGGCGGGATGCAGCGGGTCGTACAGGTGCGCGACGCTGTCATCGGCGCGGTCGATGGCGAGCGTGTACTGGATGAGGTCGTTGGTGCCGATGGAAAGGAAGTCGAGCTGCTCGGCGAAGTGGCTGGCGGCAAGCGCGGCGGCGGGTACCTCGATCATGCCGCCGACGGGAACGCCGTCGTCGAACGCGAGGCCGTCGCGGCGCAGCGATGCCTTGGCTTCCTCGATGCGCTGGAACGTCTGCCGCAGCTCGCTGAAACTGGCGAGCATGGGGATGAGAATGCGCACGCGGCCATGGCTGGACGCGCGCAGGATAGCGCGCAGCTGGGTATGGAAAAGTCCGGGTTCGGCCAGGCACAGACGGATCGCGCGCAGGCCCAGCGCCGGGTTGTCGGCGACGGTGTGGCCCCACGGCGCCTGCTTGTCGGCGCCCAGATCGAGCGTGCGGATGGTGACCGGCTTGCCGTCGAGCGCCTCGGCGACGGCCCGGTAGGCGTGGTACTGCTCGTCCTCGGAGGGCAGGTCGTCGCGGTTGAGGAAGAGGAATTCGCTGCGGAACAGCCCGATGCCGTGCGCGCCGGCGGCCTTGACCGCCGCCACGTCGTCGATCAGCTCGATGTTCGCCATCAGCTCCACCGCGGTGCCGTCGAGCGTGGTGGATTTGCCGCTCTTCAGGCGCTTCAGCTTGTCGGTGTCGATGCGCCACTGGTTCTGCCGCAGCCGGTATTCGGCGAGCACCGATTCGTCGGGGTTGACGATCACCACGCCGTCGCGGCCGTCGACGATCAGCAGATCGTGGTCGCGGATCAGGCTGCGCGCGTTGTGCAGCGCCATCACCGAGGGCATCGCCATGCTGCGCGCGAGAATCGCGGTGTGCGAGGTGGTGCCGCCGAGGTCGGTGATGAAGGCGGCGAAGTGCACGTTCTTGAAGATGACCATGTCGGCCGGCGTGAGCTCGTGCGCGACAAGGATGCGCTCGCTGTCGAAGTCGACATCCAGCGGCAGGTGGCTGGGGTGGCCCATCAGCGCCTTCAGCACGCGCTGCACCACCTGCACCACGTCTTCCTGCCTGCTGCGCAGGTAGGGGTCGTCGATCTCCTCGAAGCGCGCGACCAGCGCCTCCATCTGCTGCGCCAGCGCCCACTCGGCGTTGCACTGCGTCTCGCGGATGAGCCGCTTGGGTTCCTCGGCAATCATCGAGTCGCCGAGGAACATCAGGTGCATGTCGAGAAAGGCCGACAGCTCCGCCGGCGCGTGGGGCGGGATGTGGTTGCGCAGGTTTTCCAGCTCGGCGCGGGTGGCGAGGATGGCTTCGTCGAAACGCGCCAGTTCGTCCTTGATGTAACGCTTGTCGAGCATGTACTGCGGCACCTCGACGCGCGCGCTCGATGCGAGGTGGGCGTAGCCTATGGCGATGCCGCCCGAGACGCCGATACCGTGCAGGGAGAAGCTCATGCGTTCATTCCTCGCCGAAACCGCTGGCAATGAGGGCGGCGATCGCATCGATCGCCGCGACTTCGTCCTTGCCTTCGGTCTCGATCGTCACCGTGCTGCCTTTCGCGGCGGCCAGCATCATCACGCCCATGATGCTCTTGGCGTTGACGCGGCGGCCGTTCTTCGACAGGTGCACGCTGCTCTCAAAACCGGAGGCAAGCTGGGTCAGCCTGGCCGACGGGCGCGCGTGCAGCCCGAGCTTGTTGACGATTTCAACGTCCCGTTGCTGCATCGCACATGCGCTCCGAAATATGGGTGATGCTGTCGCGGCCACCCTTTACGATACGTTCGACGAGCTGCGGCAGGGCGAGCGTGTCGCGGTAGGTCAGCGCCTTCAGCAGCATCGGCAGGTTGACGCCGGTGACGCCCTCGACCTGACCGGGCAGCAGATGCCGGCACAGGGTGTTGCACGGCGTGGCGCCGTACACGTCGGCCAGCACGAGCACGCCCTGGCCGACGTCCAGCTCGGCGAGGCGCTGGCGCAGCACCGTCTGGCGCTCGTCGGGATCGGCATGGCCGATGAAGTCGAGGGTGGCGAGCGCCGGCGGGCGCGTGCCGAGCACGTGAACTGCGCATTCGACGAGGCTGTCGGCCAGCGTGCCGTGCGCGACGATGAGGATGCCGATCATGGCGAGCGTTCTGGATGAAAAACCATATTTTATTGGGCCGGCCCGGCAATGGTTGAAAGCGCGAGGGAATTTTCACGCCATCCCGGGCGGGGCGGTTCGTTGAGCCGTCTCGACAAGACGCCCAAATCAATCACGAAGCCGGGCCTGCATCGCCGGCGAGATGCGCACGCGCCCCGCGGCGTCCACCGCCAGCCAGGCGGTGACGCCCAGCCGGGCGGCGGTGTCCGCCAGCCGAGCCGCACCGTCGATGAACAGCGGTTTGGAGAGCGCGTCCGAGCGCGTGCCGGCATGGGCGCCCGACACCAGGATCGTCACCGACCGCATGCCGGCCGCGGGAAAGCCGGTGCGCGGGTCGATGAGGTGGCTGTAGCGGCGGCCGTTCGCCTCGAAATAGCGCTGGTAGTCGCCCGAGGTGCCGATGGCCTCGCCGTTGGCGAGTTCCAGCGTCGCCAGCACGCCCGCTTGCCTGGGGTGCTGGATGCCCACGCGCCACGGCCGCCCGTTGCGCTCGCCGAGCGCGATCACGTTGCCGCCGATGTTGACCAGCGCGTGCCGGATGCCGTGCCGTTTCAGAATAACCACAGCTTCGTCCAGGGCTGCGCCCTTCGCATAGCCGCCCAGATCGAGCTGCACCGCGGGGTTCGCGCTAGACACCGTGTCGCCGTCGAGGTGCAGATCGCTCATGCGCGGCCGGCGCTTCACCCAGGCGGCGACGGCACTGCTGTCCGGGACATGCGCGCGTGGCGTGTCGGCGTGGAAGCCCCACAGCGCAATGAGCCCGCCGATGGCGGGGTTGAACAGCTCGCCGGATTGCACTGCGAGCGCCTGCGCGTCCTTCAGCAGGGCGGCGAGCCCGGGCGACACCTGCATCGACTCGCCGCGTGCGAGCGCCGCATTGAGCCGCGACAGTTCGCTCGGCTGCCATGCGTGCAGCTGGCGGTGCAGGGCGTCGAAGCGGGCGAGCACGGCGGCGATGGCGGCCTCGGCCTGCGCATCGGGCGCGCCGGCCACGCTCACCTCGACCAGCGTGCCGAAAACGTAGGCCTGCTGCTTGACGACCTCGGGTTCGCGCGCGCAGCCGGCGAGCAGGAGCACGCAAACAAAGGCCAGGAGGCGCCGCATCAGCCGCGTTCCAGCGCCTCGACAAAGCGCGCGGCGACGTCGAAGCCGGTTTGCGCCGTGATTTCCTGAAAGCCGGTGGGGCTGGTGACGTTGATTTCGGTGAGGCAGTCGCCGATCACGTCGAGCCCGGCAAGGAAAATGCCGCGCTCGCGCGCCCACGGCGCAATGGCGGCGGCGATTTCGCGGTCGCGCTCCGAAAGAGGCTGCGCGCGGGCGGTGCCGCCGGCGGCGAGGTTGCCGCGGGTTTCGCCCGGCTGCGGAATGCGCGCGAGCGCGAATGGAATCACTTCGCCGTCGATCAGCAGGATGCGTTTGTCGCCGTCGATGATGTCCGGCAGATAGCGTTGCGCCATGATCGGGCGCTGCCCCTTGCGGGTGAGCGTTTCGAGGATGACGTTGCGGTTGGGGTCGTGCGGGGTGAGCCGGAAGATGCCGGCGCCGCCCATCTCGGTGAGCGGCTTGACGATGATGTCGCGGTGTTCGAGCAGGAAAGCCTCGATCTCGATCTTCTCCGCGGCGACGAGCGTGGGCGCGATGAACTGCGGAAAGTTCAGGATCGCGAGCTTCTCGTTGAAGTCGCGCAGGGCGGACGGGCGATTGAGCACGCGCGCGCCGTTGGCCTCGGCGATGCCGAGCAGATGGGAGGCGAGCAGGTAGCCGGTATCCACCGGCGGGTCGGTGCGCATGACGACGGCGTCGAACTCGGCGAGCGGCGATTCGCGCCGGGCGAGGACGCGAAACCCGTCTTCGCCCGGCGCCACGTCGAGCGCATCGCAATCGGCGCACGCGACGCCGAGGCGGACGTAGAGCTGCCGCGCTTCGCAGACATGCACGTCATGGCCGCGCGCGCGGGCGGCGCGCATCATGGCCACGCTGGAATCCTTGTGGGGTTTGAGCGAGGCCAGCGGATCGACGACGAACAGGAACTTCATGCGGCGACGGTTTCCGCTTCGGCTTCGTTCAGCGCCTCGTCGAGTTCGATCGAGGCGGCGAGCATCGCCAGCCGCGCGATCACGCCGTAGGCATAGAAGCGGTTGGGCGCGGCGTCGGGGTTGGCGCCGCGATCCGGGGTGAAGCAGGTGGTGTCGAACGCCAGCGGCACGAAATGCATCCCGGGGCTGTTGAGATTTTCGTCGGCGCCACGCCCGGTGTGCACGCGGTAGAAGCCGCCGATGACGAAGTGGTCGAGCATGTAGACGACCGGCTCGGCGACCGCCTCGTTGATGCTCTCGAAGGTGTACACGCCTTCCTGGATCAGCACTTCGGAGACTTCCAGGCCTTCCTTGCCGACCGCCATCTTGTTGCGTTGTTTGCGGTTGAGTTCGCGCACGTCGTCGGGCGACTTCACCGTCATGATGCCCATGCCGTAAGTGCCGGCGTCGGCCTTCACGATGACGAAGGGCGGCTGGTCGATGCCGTATTCGTCGTACTTGGCCTGGATGCGCGCGAGCAGTTTTCCGACTTTGTCGGCGAGGCAGTCCTCGCCCTGGCGTGCGTGGAAATCGATCTTCCCGCACTGGTCGAAATACGGGTCGATGAGCCAGGGGTCGATGTTCACCAGGCGCGCAAATTCGGTGGCGACATGGCGGTAGGCGCCGAAGTGGCGCGACTTGCGGCGCGTCGCCCAGCCCGCGTGCAGCGGCGGCATGATGGTCTGCTCGATGCCCTTGAGGATGTCGGGCACGCCGGCCGAGAGGTCGTTGTTGAGCAGCACCGCGCAGGGGTCGAAGTCCTTGAGCATGACGCGGTCGCCCTTGCGGATCAGCGGTTCCAGCGTGAGGCGGCCGCCTGCGGGGAGTTCGAGTGTCGTCGGCTCGGTGATCTCGGGGATCAGCGTGCCGATGCGCACGATGAGGCCGGTCTGGCGCAGGATGTGCGCGAGCACCGCGACGTTCTGCAGGTAGTAGGTATTGCGCGTGTGGTTCTCGGGGACGAGCAGCAGACGTTGCGCATCGGGGCAGATTTTTTCCACCGCGCCCATCGCGGCGTGGATCGCCAGCGACATGAACGCAGGGTTGAGGTTGTTGAAGCCGCCGGGGAACAGGTTGGTGTCGACCGGCGCGAGCTTGAAGCCGGCGTTGCGAATGTCGACCGAGGTGTAAAACGGCGCGGCCTGCTCCTTCCATTGCTGGCGGAACCAGTGCTCGATGGCCGGTTGGGCGTCGAGCAGGCGCTTTTCCAGTTCGAGCAGCGGGCCGGTGAGTGCGGTGGTGAGGTAGGGGACCATACAATGCGCTTTCTGTGTGTCTTCGAATTGTAGTGCGCTTTCCATGTTCGACATCGTTCTCTACCAGCCCGAGATCCCGCCTAACACCGGCAATCTCATCCGGCTCTCGGCCAACAGCGGCTTTCGCCTGCACCTGGTCGAGCCGCTGGGCTTCGACCTCACCGACAAGCAGGTGGCGCGTGCCGGGCTCGATTACCACGACATGGCCTGCGTGACGGTGCACGCCGGCTGGGCGGCGGTGCGCGCGGCGCTGCCGGGGCGGCGCTGGTTCGCGCTTACGACCAGGGCGAGCCGCCTGTTCGGCACGGTGGCTTACTTGCCGAATGACGTGTTCGTGTTCGGACCGGAATCGCGCGGACTGCCGCCGGAAATCCTCGCCGAATTCGACGAGGGCAGCCGTCTGCGTCTGCCGATGCGCCCGGGGTCGCGCAGCATGAACCTGTCCAACGCGGTGAGCGTGACGCTGTTCGAGGCGTGGCGGCAGAACGGTTTTGCGGGAGGCGGCTGATGAACTGGATGCAAGCGCTGGAGGCGGCAAGCTACCTGGTGACCGTGCTCGGTTTTCCGTTTGCGATCGCGGTTTACCTCTTTGACCAGCGGCGCGAACGACAGAACGAGGAGGAGGAGATTTACCTGAGGCTGTCCGATGAATATGCCAACTTCATGCGCCTGGTGATCGACAACGCCGACCTGCACCTGCTGTCGCCGGAAGATCGTGCCGAGCTCAACGAGGAACAGCGCGAGCGCAAACTGGCGCTGTTCGCCATCCTGGTGGCGCTGTTCGAGCGCGCTTACGTACTGGTGTACGAAGAGGGAATGAGCAGGCAGCAGGCCCGGTTGTGGCAGTCGTGGACGGACTACATGCAGGAGTGGTGTCGTCGGGCGGATTTCCGTGCCGCGCTGCCCGGCTTGCTGCACGGCGAGGACCCGGGCTTTGTGGCCGTCATCGAGCGAATCTCGGCAGAGGCTGCCGAGGCCGGCGGAGTCTCAGGCGGCCGCTAGCGCGTCGGCGTCGAGCCAGGCTATCAGGTCGTCCAGCGGCAGCGGACGGCTGATGTGATACCCCTGCGCCTGATCGCAGCCCATGCTGCGCAAGGCGTCGGCCGTCGCGGCGTTTTCCACGCCCTCGGCAATCACTGCCAGGCCCAGGTTGTGCGCGAGCGCGATGGTCGAGCGCACGATGATCGCGTCCTGAACGTTGTCGACCATGCCGAGGACGAAGGTGCGGTCGATTTTCAGCGCCGAGAGCGGCAGCCGGCGCAGGTAGGCGAGCGAGGAATAGCCGGTGCCGTAGTCGTCGACCGCGACGCTGGAGCCCAGCCTGGCGATTTCGCGCAGCACCGCCGCCGAGGTTTCCGGGTCCTGCATCAGCGCGGTTTCGGTGAGTTCGAAGCCGATTGCGCCGGCGGCGGCGAGGCCCGCGTCGAGGGTGTGCTTGAGGTGGACGGCGAAACGCTCGTCGAGCAGGTTGCGCGCTGACAGGTTGATGGCAATCGGCTGCGCATACCCGTGCGCGGCAAGGCGTCCCTTGTCGGCCACCGCGCGGTCGAGGATGGCGCGGGTGAAGGGGTGGATCATTTCGTTCATTTCCGCCAGATCGACGAACTCGCCCGGCAACAGCAGGCCGCGGCGCGGATGCTGCCAGCGCACCAGCGCCTCGAAGCCGGTGACGCGGCGGGAGGCCAGGTCGATCTTGGGCTGGTAGTGCAGCACGAGTTCGCCACATTCGACCGCATGGGCGAGTTCGACCGCCAGCTTGAGCCGTTCGGGGTTGTAGGTGTCCTGGCTGCGGTCGTACACGTCGATGCCCGCGCCGTTCTGCTTGGCCTGGTACATGGCGACATCCGCAGCGCGCAGCAGGTCGTGGCTGGTGTCGCCATGCTCGGGATAGAGGGCGATGCCGATGCTGGCGCCCACCTGCAGCGGGATGCCCTGGATGGAGAAGGGTTCGCGCAGCGCGGCTTTCAGGCGCTGGGCCAGCCGAACGGCCTCGTCAGAGTCGACGCCGGCCACGAGGAGCGCGAATTCGTCGCCGCCCAGCCGGCAGACGAGCGCGTCGCTGTCGCCGAGCGCCGTCTCCAGGCGCGGGCCGATGCAGGTCAGCAGATGGTCGCCGACATGGTGGCCGAGGGTGTCGTTCACGTCCTTGAAGCGGTCCAGGTCGAGCAGCATCAGCGCGGACGGGCGGTTGTCGACGCGCCCGATGCGTTCGGCGAACTCGCCGTGCAACACGGTGCGGTTGGGCAGCCGGGTGAGGCTGTCGTGGCGCGCCTGGTACGCGAGCGTATTGGCGTGGCGGGCGTTGGCTATGGCCAGCGCCACGGTATGCGCCACGGCGCTGAAGGTATCGAGCTCGATGTCGCTGAAGGCGTGGCGCTCGGCGTACACCACGTTGAGCCCGCCAAACACCTGCTCGCGATAGACGAGTGGCACCACCAGCCCGGTGCGCAGGCCGACCGAGGCAAGATTCTCGCGGAGCACCGGCTGGATGCGGACGTCTTCGCGGAAGTCCTCGCTGATCATGAGCTGCTTGCGGGTGACGGCTTCGCCACACAGGCTGCCGGCCAGCGGAATGCGCTGGCTGAGCGCAAGAAAGTCCGGGTTGAAGCCGCTGCTGGCAGCCAGTTCCAGTTGGCCGTGGTCGTGGTTCAGGAGGTAGACCGCAACGTGCGGGGCGTGGCTGAGGCCGGCGAGCGCACTGATCGCCTCGCGCAGGATGTCGTCGAGTTCGAGCGAGGCGTGAATCCGGTTCGACAGCTGGTTGATCGCGCGCAGGCTGTCGTTGCGCTCGACCAGCGTCGCGTCGGCGTCGCGCTGGCGGCGCAGGGTGCGCCGGTAGACCAGGATGGCGCCAGCAAGGAAGACCGCCAGCAGCAAGGTCGGCATGAGCAGCCGGCGCAGCCATTCGTCGACGAGGGTGGAGAATGGAACGATGGCGCCCGCGCGCAGGCCGTATTCCGCGATGCGGTCGTAGGCGACGAGGTGGCGGCCGCCGTGGTCCGGCAGATCCATGATCAGCGTGCCGCTCGGCGCGTGCAGCCCGGCTAAGGTGCGCAGGACGGCTGGCGAGACCTTGCGGCCGAAGTAGTCGCGCAGCGTCGCGTCACGCTGGTTGACGGGGAGCGGATGGACGTACTGCAGGTAGCCGTCGTCGCGCAACAGCACCGTGGCGGTGTGCTGCGGCAGGGAGGCGCTGGCAAGCAGCGTGTTGCCGGACGCGATCGGATACCCGGCGGTCATGACCGCCACGGGTTCGCCGCGGGCGTCGAGCAGCGGCACCCGGAGCGGGATGACCCACTGCTTGAGCAACTGCATGAAATACGGCCGGCCGATTTCGAGCTTGCGGGTGTGCAGGCATTTCAGGAAGCTGTCGCGCGTTTCCGCCTGCCTGAGCAGGTTGGGCAGGGGCGCGCCTGCCGGTATGCCGCTGATCAGCAGCAGCTGACCGTCCGGCCGCGCGAGGCCGAAGCCGGCCATGCCGGGATCGATGGCGCGCATGCGCTCGATCAGGTCGCGGCCTTTCTCCGGGGTGCGCAGCATGTCGTGTTCGAGCAGTTCGTGACCGATGCCGCGCAGGATCAACTCGTAGTTGCGCAGTGTGGCGCGGGTATTCTGCACCAGCATGCTGTCGAGGTAGCGCAGGTTCGCCTCGGCGTCGCGGCGGGTTTCCACCCACAGCCGGGCGATGGCAAGGCCGTAGACCGCGACGAAAAACCCTATCAGGAGATAGAACAGTCCGCGCACGGGCTTGTGGCTGGATGGGGCGGGAGCGGACATGCAGGGAAGTCGGCGGGGCGTCGTTTAGCGTTAATGGTTTATCGGCGGCGCGCGGCCCATCTGTAGCCCGGGA
>JAIWOS010000149.1 GCA_020217265.1 Thiobacillus sp.
TTCAGAATTCGGTACGAATGTCCCGGTTCAGGAGGGCATCGACCGCCTCGGCAGCCGGCAGCTGCTCGTAGAGGATGCGGCAGACCGCGCGGGTGATCGGCATGTCCACCCCCTGCCGCGTGGCGAGCGCGTCGACTTCGCGTGCGGTCGGCACGCCCTCGGCGACGTGGCCGAGTTCGGAGAGGATGGCGGGAAGCGGCTGGCCGCCGGCCAGCCGCAGGCCGACCTGGCGGTTGCGCGACAGGTCGCCGGTGGTGGTGAGAATGAGGTCGCCCAGGCCCGACAGCCCCATGAAGGTTTCGGCGTGGCCGCCGAGTCGCACGCCGAGACGGGTCATTTCGGCGAGCCCCCGGGTGATGAGCGCGGCGCGCGCGTTGTGGCCAAGCGCAAGGCCGTCGCAGATGCCGGCGGCGATCGCCATCACGTTCTTCAGCGCGCCGCCGATTTCCACGCCGATCACGTCGTCGTGGGCATAGATGCGCATGCGCTGGCCGGACAAGGCTTCAGCCAAGCGGCGCGCCAGCGCGGCGTCGTGCGCGGCCAGCGTCAGCGCAGTGGGGTAGCCGCGCGCGACTTCGAGCGCGAAGCTGGGGCCGGACAGCACGGCGGCTTGCGCGTCGGGCAGCACTTCGGCGACCAGCTGGTGCGGCAGCAGGCCGCTGCCGGGCTCGAAGCCCTTGCACACCCAGACCAGCGGCGGCAGCGCCGGGCGGCGCGCCAGGGCTTCGAGGGTGGGGCGCAGGCCGTGGCTGGGCACGGAGACGACGATCAGTTCGGCGTGCGCGAGGGCAGCGTCGAAATCTGTTTCGAACGCGAGCGCGGCGGGCAGCGGGCAGCCGGGCAGGTAACGCGTGTTGACGCGCGTCTCGCGCATGGCGTCGAGTTCTGCGGCGTTGCGGCCCCACAAAACGACTGCGTGCGCGCCGGCCCAGTGCGCGGCGAGCGCCGTGCCCCAGGCTCCCGCGCCCAGTACCGCGAGCCTCATTCGCCCCACGCCTCGTAGGCCGGCAGCCAGCCGGCGAGCCCGTCGGGGTGCTTCACCGGCAGCCAGCCGGCGGTATCGGGGCCCGTCACGGCGAGCAGCACGCCGCGCGCAGCACGGAAGACGACGTCGGCGTCGGCATGCGGCGTCTGGCGCACGCTGGCGGCGTCCACCTTGATCATCACGGTTTTCGGGCCGCCGAGCGCGGCCTTTTCGACCCATGCGAGGCGCCCGTCGGGGCCGCGCACCTTGGCCCAGGCATCGGTATCGACGACGATTTCAAGCGGCAGGCCGGCGCCCGCCACCGCCACCTTGCCGGCGGCAGTCGAGGGCGCGTCGTACAGCAGTGCGGCGCGGCCGGTGCTGCGGTAGTCCAGCGCGTGTGCCGATGCGGACGACGCGAGCAGCAGCGCGACGAGGGCGGTTCTGGCGATCAATGCGTCTGCGCGGGCGCGGCCTGTTGCTGCTGCGCCTGTTGTTGCTGCATGAACAGCGCCTCGAAGTTGACCGGGTTCAGGAGCAGCGGCGGGAAACCGGCGCGCACGACCACGTCGGACACGGTTTCGCGCAGGTAGGGGAAGACGATGTTGGGGCAGCCGATGCCGAGCACCATGGGCATCTGGTCGGCCGGCACGTTCTGGATGCGGAAGATGCCGGCTTGCGTGCATTCGACCAGGAACATCGTCTTGTCGCCCGACTTGGCGGTGACGGTGACGGTGATGCTGGTCTGGTAGACGTCGGGGCCGAGGGCGTGGCTTTCGGTCGACATGTTGACGTCCATCTGCGGCGCTTCGCGCTCCATGAAGATGGCGGGCGCGTTCGGCACTTCGACCGAGAGGTCCTTCACATAGAGTTTTTCGATGTTGAACACGGGTTGCTGCATTTCGTCGGCCATGGTGTCTCCCTGAATAAGAAAACCGGAGCCGCAGGCTCCGGGGATGGGTGGATTTTACACCGGCTTCAGTGAACGCCCTGTGACGCCAGCCAGGCTTTCAGGTTGCGCGCGTCCATGGCGCCGGAGATGCGCGCGGCTTCAATGCCGTTCTTGAACAGGATGAGGCTGGGAATGCCCTTGATGTGGTGGCGCATCGACACCTGCGGCCAGGCCTCGGTATCGACCTTGGCAAAACGCACCCGGGTGGCCATTTCGCCCGCCACCTGCTGGAACACCGGCGCCATCATCTTGCACGGGCCGCACCAGCCGGCCCAGAAGTCCACCAGCACCGGCAGGCCGGCTTTGGCGATGAAGCGGTCGAAGCTGTCGGCGGTGAGATCCACCGGCTTGCCGGGCAACAGCGGCGCGCCGCATTTGCCGCATTTGGGCGCGTCGGCGAGACGCGCGTCGGGCACGCGGTTGACGGCGAGGCAGTGGGGGCAGGCGAGTTCCATGGCGCAGTCCTTGAAATGGGATGCAGACTACATGGTGGCGGGCGGGAAATTTGCAAGGCGGTTGCTGCCGCCCATGCCTGGCATGGGCGGGCGGCGCTTACGGGTTGGCAGGCTTGCCGTCTGACGCCTGCCGGAAGCGCGCGATGAGCATGCGGCTGGCGGCCTGGATTTCCGCGGCTGCCACCTGCTCGAACAGGGCCGGGTCGGCTTCGAGGGTGTACTCCTTGTGCTTGCCGCCGCTCGCGCCCAGCCCCAGTGCCATCAGCGGGGCCAGCGCGTTGCTGACCTTGCGGTAGCCGCTGGTGCTGTCCTGCATCTCCTTGTGCGAAATCGGGTCGGCGACCCGAACGTCGGTCTTGAGATACACGGCGCTGTCGCCTTCCTCGGTGAAATCGCGCACCTTGCTGCCGAAGAAACGCTTGCCGCCAAAGAGCTTGAAATCGTTTTCGGAATGGCCGGCGCTGCGGAACACCAGGCGCGATTCCTCGGTGACCGCGAGGCCGGGTTTGACCTCCGCCGACGAGAGCATTGCCACGGCGGCACCGATCAGGCCGCCGCCCGCCTGCGCGCCCGCCTTGACCCGCGCCGGGCTGACCGTGAGCAGGACCTTGAGGCTAGGCGCGTCGTACTTCTTCGCCAGCGCGAGTTCGGCCTTGGGGAGTTCCTTCTGCAGGTCGGCAAACGCCGTGGCAAAGCCGCTGCCGATGCCCTGGCGGTCCTCGTCGGTGCGGCGCAGGAGCTGATACACCCGGCCGCCGGTCGGCGCGAAAAAGCGTGAAATGCTGTCCTTCGTTTCCAGCGTCTCGCCGGAGGGCTTGCCCACGCGCAGCACCGGTTCGTATTCCGGCGCCTCAGCCAGCTTGTCCGGGCCGATCACCTCGACGCCGGCGGCCGCCAGGTCGCGCACGAAGCCGGCATACGCCTGATCGGTCAGCCGCTGCATCAGCGCATCGTCCACACCGGTGAGGTTGACGTAGGCCGAGTTGTTCGAGCCGGTCGATTCGGCGCGGGTCTGGAACTCGACGCGGAACTGCGGCACCACCACGCGCTTGAGGCCGGCGAGTTTTTCGAGGCCTTCGCCGTCGGTGTATTCGCCTGCCAGCGATTCGGGTGCGGCTTTCAGATCAAAGTAGCGGTCGTCCGCCGCGTGCACGGGCGCGGACAGGGCCAGCAGCAAGGGTAACAGATGGATATGGCGCATCAGGAGCTCCTTCGTCAGAAAACGGTTTTCCAGCTGAGGCTGGCGGATACGCGGGCGTCGTTGCCCTCGCTCGAGCCATAAAGCGAACCCGACAGCACCGAGGCCTTGCCGATGCGCTGGTCGATTTCCACGCCCAGCCGGCCCCAGCTGCGGGTGTCGTCGGTCGCCGTGAAATTGAACGCGAAGCCGCCCGCGCCCAGCACCGAGCCGTTGACGGCCGCCACGTCGTTCCGCGCGCCAGCCAGCTCGGCGCTGAGGCGCAGGTCGGTCGCGTCGCTGAGCGCCGTCGTTGCAGTCGCGCCGAGGCGCAACTCGTGGGTGTGTGCGCGCTGGCCGGCATACGCCACCGGGAAGCTGCCGCCGCTTTCGGTGTAGGCGTCGAGTTCGGTGCGTGCGTAGCCGTAGGCGGCGTAGGGGTTAAGGTTGAAGCGCCCCAGCCGGGCGGCGTTGCGCTTGTCCACGCGCAGGCGCAAGGCGACGGTGTCGGCATCGGTGTCACCGCTGGAGGCATCGAGAGTGGCGCCGTTGAGATAGCCGCGGCGGAAGGTGGCGTCCATGCGGCCGGCAAGCCCGGTGACGCTGACGATGAAATCGCGCCTGCGGCCAGGGGCATAGTTGGCTTCGAACACAGCGTAGGCGCCGCTGGCACGGGTTTGGCCGCCGAAACTGGAATCCAGGCGAACGCCGTTGGCCCCCAGTCCCAGTCCCAGGCGCAGGCTGGGAGCAAAGTCGTGGAACACGCCGATCTCGCCCAGCGCCTGCCGGGCGTCGCTGTCGTCGTCGCGGGCGGCGTCGCCCGTGACCCAGACCCCGGTGCCGGCGTCGTCCGCCAGGCCGGTGTCCATCAGGCTGCGGTGGTGCGCGCCCCACAGGGTGAGCCCATACCGCTGGGCGATGAGACCCAGGTTGTGGCGCCAGGCGGCAAGCGAAGTGTTGAAATCCGCGAGACCGATGACGCCCGTGCCACCCGTGCCACCCGTGCCACCCGTGCCACCCGTGCCACCCGTACCACCCGTACCACCCGTACCACCCGTACCACCCGTACCACCCGTACCACCCGTACCACCCGTGCCGCCCGTGCCGCTGACGCGCGCGATATAGGTTTGCGTGTAGCCGTTGATCTGCCCCTTGCCGACGACGACGTTGCCGCTGGCGTCCACCGCCACGGCGTCCGTGAAGGTGTTGCTGCCCACCGTCACGCCGTTGGCGGCGAGCCAGTCGCCCACGTATTGCATGCCGACGCCATCCTGCCAGCGGAAAGCATAGGCGCCGTTGAAGCTCATGCCGGGAACCGGCCTGTCGGCGTTGCCGACGATGACCGAGCCATCGGCGTTGATGTCATTGGCCTGGCTGTAGGTGCCGCCCGCCAGCAGGCCGAGCCCTGCCATGCCGCCCGCCTGCGTCCAGCGGAAGGCTTCCTGGGTATCGCCGGCGGCTGGGCCCTTCGACCAGCCGGTGACCACGTTGCCGTTGGCCGACACGCCGCTGGCGCGGCTGCGCGCCCCGGCGCCGGTATCGCTTGCCAGCACGCCTAGCCCCGTCATGCCACCCCCCGCCGTCCAGCGGAAGGCTTCCTCGATGAGTCCCGCAGGATCGAAGGGATCGGTGCGGTAGCCAACGACCGTGGCCCCGGTGTCGTCCGTGTCGGCGGTGAAGCTGGTTGTGGATGCGCCGCCGTCGAGGTCGACCGGCGCTGCGCCGCCGACCCAGCGCACGGCGTGCCAGCGCCCTGCCGACGTTAGGCTGTGCCCCGCGACCACGCTGCCGTCGTTGGAGACCGCCGTGGCTTTGCTCGAAGCCGGGAAATACTGGGTAGGCGCAAGGTTGAGATCGGGCAGGACCGTCATTGCGCCGTTGGTCCAGACGAGCGCATTGGCATCCGCGCTGGCGTAGGTGGGGAGTTCGTAGCCGACGATCACGCTGCCGTCGGCCGACGCGGCCTGCGCCAGAACGTGCTGGTATCCCGACGTGCCGGCAAGCGCGGTTTTGCCGCCGGCATCGAAGCGGTAGGCGCGGTAGTTGAAGGCGTCCAAGTGCACCGCACCGACGAGCACATTGCCGTCGTCGGAAAGGCCGAAGGCAGAAGCGCCGATGTTGGAGGGCAAGGTGCCGGGCAGGTCGTCGAGACCCGTGATGGAGCCGCCGGCCTGGGCGATACTGGAGGCGACAAGCGTCGCCAGCAGGGAGAGCTGGAAAGGCAGAGTGGTCGTCATGTGCATGTGAGAGGGGCAGGCAATTGGTGTTGCAGTCTGGATGCGCGTGAAGCTGCCTCCCGTGTTCGGGGGGCAGCAGGTTTGGTGGGCGCTTCGGGCTACAGCGCTTTGCGCCGGCGTACGGCGAAGCCGACGAGGCCGAGCCCGGCCAGCATCAACGCGCCGGTGTGCGCCTCCGGGACGGTGGCGACGTGGCCCTGCACATCCAGTTCGAACAGATAGCCCCAGTGCGGCGAGCCGGCGTTGACCGTGTAGCGCACATAGCGGGCACTGACGCCGCTTGCGAGGCTGCCGTTCGCCACGTCGAACACGGCGCCCCAGTCGTCGGCACGCGCGGCCGTGCCCGAACCTCCGGTGTGCAGCAGGTTGGGTTCGGCGTGGTAGCCGCTGACGGCCAGTGGGGTCCAGTTGGTGCCGTTGACGCTGGCCGAGAGGGTGAAGGGTTCGTTGGTGTTCTGCCAGGCGTAGAGATCGATCCGGTCGAGCACGTAGGCGGCGCCGAAATCCACCTGCACCCAGCCGGCGTAGGTGCCGGAGTTCCAGGCATTGAAGCCGGTGTTGCCGGTGAGTCCGTAATCGTCATCGATGATGTTGCTGGCGTCGTATCTGGCGTTGCCGCAGCCCTGGTAGCAGGCGCTGGCGCTGGCGGTCGCGCCGGGCAGGTCGGTGAGTTCGAGCGCGTGCGCGATGCTCGCGGGCAGGAGCAGGGCCAGCAGGGCGGGCAGGGTGTGGCGGGTCATGGGAAGTCCTCGTTGTGGTTGTTCAACGAGGCCAGATTACCGGCCGCGCCGGGCTGCGGGCATCCCCTGACCGGGGGTGTCGGCGTTTCTTACACCAGCCCCAGGTTACGCGCGGTGAGCGCGGCTTCGGCGCGCGAGGAGACGTTCAGCTTGCGGTAGATGTCCTTCACGTAGGACGGCACGGTGTTGGCGCTGATCCCCAGCAGGCGGGCGACCTCGGCGGTGGTGAGCCCCTTGGCGATGAGGCGCAGCACGTCGGTTTCGCGCTCGGTGAGTTTGGGGGATGTCACCTCCGGGGCAACGCGAAAGTGCGACAGCAGCTTGCGCGCCACCGCCGGCGACAGCGGCGGCCGGCCGGCGACGATGCCGCTCAGCAGCTCGACGAGGCTGTCCTGATCCTGGTCCTTGAGCAGATAGCCCTGGGCGCCTGCGCGCAGTGCGGGAAAGATGTGCTGGTCGTCGTCGAAGATGCTGGCGACCACGCACAGGGTGCGCGGCGAACGGTGTCCGAGTTCGGCGATGAAATCGACGCCGTTGCCGTCGGGCAGGCCCAGGTCGACGAGCGCCAGTTCCGGCGCGGGGCCGCCGGCGAGCGACTGGCGGGCATCGGCCAGGTTGGCCGCCCGCTGCACAGCGATGCCGGGAAACGTGGACTGGAGAACCCGTGTCAGCCAGTCGGCTGCTTCCGGGACGTCCTCGACGAGCAGACAGGTTTTCATGTGCACCTCCAGAGTCGCAACGATAGCGGGATCGGCGCGGTACCGATACCCCCGAACAGGGGGTGGACCGCGTTCCCGGGCGCCGTTCGGCTCACGTAGAATCCCGCCCTTTGCGCAACAGGGGAATCACGTGGTCGAAGGCATGGGGCGGGGCGTCGGGCTGGGAATCTTGTTGTTGTCGGTGTCGGCATGGGCGGGGGACGATGTGCCGTTGCCGGCAGCGTCGACGCACGGGCTCGACGCCCTGGCGCCTGCCGGCCACTGGGCCGCGCGGTTCACCGTGCTGCGCAACGGCTATACCCATCGCTACACGGACGGCGGCAAGCGGGTGGACATGGACCGCGACTACAACACGCAACTGGCCGGCGCCGGCTTCAACGTGCAGCTGGACACGCGGGCGGTGACCGAATTCACCGAGCTGATGCTGGGCTACGGCGTGACCGACAGCTTCACCGTCGGCGCGATCCTGCCTTGGGCCCGCACCACGAACCGCGTGCGGCTCACCGATACCGGTCTGGTTGGCAGTGCCGCCCTGCAGGGCGTGCTCACCGGTATGCTGGGCTATCGGCCACTGGGTTCCACCTCGACCGCCGGCTTCGCCGATCCCACCGTCGGCGCGCTCTGGCGATTCCACAAGGGGGCGCGCGACAGCGCGGTGGCTGGCATCGGCGTGCGCTTCGGCGTCGCCCGCGCCGACGACCCCGACAACCTGGCCGACATTCCGCCGGGAGACGGCAGCACCGACCTGCGTTTTCGCATCGAATATTTCCGCGAACTGGGGGCGGGCTGGGACGTTCGCCTGCTCGCCGAGCACCAGGTGCAGCTGCCGGACACGGTCCGCGTGCGGCCCGGCAATCCCCTCGCCACGCCGGCGGCGGCGACCGAAACGCTCAAACGCGACCTGGGCGACTACCAGGAATTCGATCTTGAACTCGGCAAGGCCTGGGGCGACTGGCGCGCCTCGCTCACCTGGCACCGCTACCAGGAAGCAAGCGACCGCTACACCTCGAGGGCCGGCACGGACACGTCGTTTCTGTCGGCCAACACCCGCACCGTCGCCGACCAGGCGCGCGTCGGCCTCATCTGGAGCGGCATCCGCGCCTGGCAGGCGGGGCGCCTGCCGCTGCCGCTCATCGTCAAGCTCGAGGTGCAGGACGCCGTGGCCGGACGCAATTTCGTCGACGTGCGCGATGTCTATCTGCGTGTCACCAGCTTCTTCTGAGTCGCACGTGGAGCGGCGGGAGAGATTCACGTCGGGCATCTCGCCTGCTGTCATGGTATGGGCGCGCTGGGTTTGCGCCCTGGCGCTGTGGCTAGCCGGAGGGCTGCCGCTGGCTGCGTGCGCCGCGGTGCCGGGCGTACTGTTGCTGAAGCACGCGCATTTCGTGCTATCCGATTCCGCCACGCCGCCGCTGACGCAGGGCGCGCCGGTGTCGCTGCCGGACGCCTGGATGGAGCGCCGTCCTGCCATTGCCCGTGCCGCGCCCACGACCGGCTGGTACCGTCTGACGTTCACAAGCCCGTCAGGATCGACGCTGCAGGCGGTGTACCTGCCCCGGCTCGGGCTCAATGCCGCAGTCTTCGTCAACGGTCACTCCATCGGCGACGGCGGCCGCTTCGTCGAGCCTGTCGGGCGAAACTGGAACCGCCCGCTCTTGCTTCCGATTCCGCCCGGGGTACTAAGCCCGCCCGGTGAACCCAACCGGCTCGATATCCGGCTGCTTTCTCACCCCTACACGCAGGCCTATCTCGATCCGGTCGAGGTGGGGCCCGAGCGCGTGTTGCGCATCCGTTACGAAACGGCACTGTTCTGGCGCATCAGTCTCAACCAGACCGCCAGTCTGGTCATTGCCGGGGTCGGCCTTCTCATGCTGACGCTGTGGTGGCAACGTCGGCAGGACCTGGCCTATGCCTGGTTTGCTGCAGCCTCGCTGATCTGGGCGGCCCAATCCACCAATCTTTACTTGCGCCACGCGCCCTTCGATACGGCAACTTGGGAGATTCTAGTCAACGCCAGCTTCCAGGTATTCGCAGCGCTGCTGATGGCCGCGCTGTTGCGATTTTCGAACGCGGGCGGACGCAGGCTCATGCCCTGGTTGTGGGGGCTGGCCGCCGCGTCGCCCGCGATCCTCTTTCTCGTGCCGGCGCAGGGCTTCATGCTGGCAAGCGCCGCACTGCATGGGTTCACGCTACTTTCGGCGCTGTGGGTGCTGGTGCTCTTGCTACGCGCCGCCGTGCGCGGCAGGAACCGCGACGCCGCCCTGCTGGTGGCGGCGATGGGGGTGGTCGTGCTGTTCGGTGCCCACGATCTTTTCAAGCATGGGCAGAGTCGCTGGTTCTTCGAGGACGTGCATCTGCTGCACTACAGCGCGCCGTTGATCTTTCTGCTGGTGGGCCTCTTGATGACATCGCGCTTCGTCACGGTACTGAACCAGTTCGAGGCCCTGAACGGCACGCTGGAAACCCGGGTGGCGGCCAAGCAGGCCGAACTGGAAGCGAGCTACCGGCGCATGCACGCGCTGGAAACCGAGCGTGCAGTGGGAGAGGAGCGCGAGCGCATCTACCGCGACCTGCATGACGATGTGGGCGCCAAGCTGCTCTCGCTGGTCTACCGCGCGGGCACGCCGGAGGACGCCAGCCTCGCGCGCTCGGCGCTGCAGGATTTGCGCGACGTGGTGTCGACCGTGCAGCCGGAGAACCTCACGCTGGAGGCGCTGGGCGCGGATTGGCGCGCGGAATGTGAACGCCGGCTGAGC
>JAIWOS010000074.1 GCA_020217265.1 Thiobacillus sp.
GACGCTGGCATTGCGCTGGAATGGGAAGCCATAGCGGCGGGGGAGTCGCTGACCCTGAGCCCGCCGCAGGCGCTGAACCTGGGCCGCATCCTGCGCGAGGCGGTCAGCAACCTCATCAAGCACGCGGGGAGCGCGCGTGCGCACATTCGCCTGGCCGCGGATGCAACGGGCCTGCGCCTGGAAGTGCGCGATTTCGGGGCCGGCTGCGTCAACTCGGGCTCGGGGCGGGGGTTGGCCAACATGACGATGCGAGCAGCACGCATCGGAGCCGAATTCCGTATGGAATCGCCGGCATCCGGCGGCTGCGAAATCCGGGTCAGACTGCCTGCCGCGCGCGCCGGCAGGCAGTCTGACCCGGGTTGAGTGACGAATCAGGCGCGGTTGAGCAGGGGCACCAGTTCGCCGGCGGCGTCCAGCGCCGAGGTGTCGTCGAAACCGCCCACGTGGGTGTCGCCGATGAACACCTGCGGCACGGTGCGGCGGCCGCCCGAACGTTCGATCATTTCGGCCATGCGCGCCGGTTCGAGATCGATGCGGATTTTGTCGATGTCGGCGACGCCGCGGCTTTTCAGGAGCCGCTCCGCGGCGACGCAGTAGGGGCACACGGCGGTGCAGTACATCACGACTTTCTGCATGGCGTTTCCTTGCTTATTTCTTCTCGATGGGCAGGCCGGCGCGTTCCCACGCCATGATGCCGCCCGCCAGGTTGTACACGGTCTCGAAACCGGCTTTTTTCAGCTGGCCGCAGGCGCGTGCCGAGCGCTGGCCGCTGCGGCAGTTGACGAGCACCGGCTTGCCCTTGAACTTGTCGAGTTCATGCAGACGCTCGCTCAATTGACCCAGCGGGATGTGTTTGGCGCGCGGAATGTGGCCGGATGCGAACTCGCTGGGCTCGCGCACGTCGAGGATGAGCGCGTCGTCGTTGTACAGACGGGTGGCCTTCAGCGTGTCGGCCACTTCGAAGCCGGCCACCCGGGTGCCTACGAAGGACCACAGCAGCATGGCGCCGGACGCTGCGGCCACCGCCACCAGCATCCAGTTGGCCTGGAGAAAGGCGATGTCCATGCCGGATCAGAGGCCGCAGCCCTGTTTCACGCCGGCTTTCTTCAGCATCGTGTCCATCGGACAGAAGCGGGTGAAGCCCGACTGGAAGAGGTTGAAGCCGACGAAGGCGGTGAACCACAGCCAGGAAATCTGCGTCAGGTCGATGCTGCCGGATGCGTGGGCCAGCGCGAGCGAGAGCATGATGAAGAAACCAGCGACGATGCGGACGATGCGTTCAACGGTCATGGAAGACTCCTTGCAAAAAACAAAAAAGTAAATGAGGGCGTGCGGTGGATTGTCAAGCCCCTGGCACGGCGCGTTTCTGCCAGATGTAGTACAGGAGCGGAATCACGATCAGCGTCAGCGCGGTCGAGGCGAAGGTGCCGAAGATGAGCGATACCGCCAGTCCGCCGAACACCGGGTCGGTGATCATGATCGCCGAGCCGAGGATGATGGCGAGCGCGGTGAGCAGGATCGGCCGCAGGCGCACCGCGCCGGCCTCGATCACCGCCTCCTTGAGTCCATAGCCCTGCGCACGGTAATCGACGATGAAGTCGATCAAGAGCAGCGAATTGCGCACCACGATGCCGGCGAGCGCGATGACGCCGATCATCGAGGTGGCGGTGAACGCCTGGCTGGTCGCCCAGTGGCCGGGGAACACGCCCACCAGCGTCAGCGGGATCGCGCCCATCACGATCATCGGCATGACGAAGGACTTGTAGTAGCCCACCAGCAGGAGGTAGATGAACACCAGCGCGACGATGAAGGCCGAGCCGAGGTCGCGGAAGACGTCGAGCGTGAGCCGCATTTCGCCGCCCCACAGCAGGTGGTAGCTGCTGACGTCGTCGGCCGTCGCCTGGGTGAAGCCGAGGTTGCCGGTCTTGAACGCGACGCCGTTGGCGAGCACCTTGCCGTCGAGCATCTTGTCGAGCGCAAGCACGGCGTACACCGGGCTGGAGGTGATCATCTCGCCGCCGACCATGACCATGGGGTGCTGGTCGCGGTCGTAGATCGGCTTGCCGTGGGGCACGGTTTCGACCGTGGCCACGGCGCCGAGCGGCACCTGCTTGCCCATCATGTTGGTGAGCCGCAGGCTCATCAGCGATTCGGGCGACTGGCGTTCGGCGCGCGGCAGGCGCACCACGATGTTGACCGGGTCGCGCGCTGAATCGATGTGCACCGAGCCGATGGTGAGCCCCGACACGTAGTCGCGCAGCAGCTTGCCGACCTGGCCGGCGACCACGCCGGAGAGCGCGGCCTTCTCGTGATCGACGCGCACGGCGAAGGACTGCATGGTCGCGGTCACCGAATCGTCGGCGTTGATCATGCCGTAGACCGACTCGAAGGCGCGCCGCACGTCGGGCGCCGCGCTGCGCAGTTTCTCGTAGTCGGGGCCGTACAGTTCGGCCAGCACCTGCGCCTGCACCGGCGGGCCGGGCGGGGTTTCGTAGAGCTTGATGCGCGTCTGCGGGAAGGCGGCGCGCAGCGGCTTCAGCGTGTCGTTCAAGGCCTGCACGATCTCGTGCGACGAGGTCGAGCGATGGTGCTTGTCGACGAGGTTGACGCGAATCTGCGCGAGGTTGTCGCCGCGCTTGATGAGGTCGCCGCGCACCAGCGCCGCGAAGTCGATCGGCGCGGTGATGCCGAGGAAGGTTTGGTAGTCGGTGACGTGGCGGTTCTGCCCCAGCACCTCGCCCACCGCGCGCGCGACGCGGTCGGTGTCTTCCAGCGTCGAGCCGGCCGGGGTGTCGATTTCCACCAGGAAGGTGTTGGTGTTGTCGTTGGGCAGCATTTTCAGTTCCACGCCGAGCGCCGAGAGCGGGCCGTTGATTCCGGACGGGCGGATGAACTGCCACGCCGGCATCAGCATGGCGGCGACGAGCAGGCCCAGCACCGCGAGGAACATCAGGTTGCGGCGGCCGCGGTTCTCGATGAAGGGCGTGATCACCTTCACGTAGCCGCGGTGCAGCGGGTCGGTCTGGTGCGCGCCGGCTTCTTCGAGGCTTTCCTTGCGCGCCAGCTCGCTCTGCGCGGCCTTCTTGCGCAGCCACAGGTTGGTTGCCCAGGGCACGACGATGTAGGCGATCAGCAGCGAGGCGATCATCGCCACCGGCACGTTGAACGGGATCGGCAGCATGAAGGGGCCCATCATGCCGGAGACGAAGGCCATCGGGATGAAGGCGAGGATCACCGCGATGGTGGCGATGTTGGTCGGGTTGCCGATTTCGTTGGTGGCCTGGATCACCACCTCCTTGAAGTCGCGGTTGCCGATGCCGTGGTGCAGGTGGCGGTGGATGTTCTCCACCACCACGATGGCGGCGTCGACCAGCAGCCCCAGCGACAGGATCAGCGCGAACAGCGTGATGCGGTTGATTGTCTGCCCGGCGAAGAGGCCGATGGTCAGCACCACGAAGAGGATCAGCGGCACCGTGAGGGTGACGATGCCGGCCTCGCGCCAGCCGAGGAAGAACACCAGGATCAGCACCACCGAGCCGATGGCGATGCCGAGGTGTTCGACCAGGGTGTTGACCGCGTCGTTGGCGCGCGCACCGTCGTCGCGCGTGACCGCGACCGTGATTTCGGCGGGGATGGCCTCGCGTTTCAGTTGCTCGAGCTTTTCCAGCACGGCGTTCGCCACCACCACCGCGTTGGTACCGGCTTTCTTGGCGATGGCGAGTGTCACCGCCGGCGCCTCGCCGCGCACCGCGCCCTTGCCGGCGGCGGGGCCGTAGGCGAAGCGGGTGGCTTCATCGGCCTCCATCGGGCCATCCTCGATTGTGGCGACGTCCTTCAGGAACACCGGCCGGCCGTTGGGGGCGCCGATGACGATGTCGCCGACTTCGCGCGCGCTGCCGAGGAAACCCTGCACGCGCAGCGGCATCACGCGGTTGTTGTCGATGAGCTTGCCGGCGGGCACCGAGACGTTCTGCCCGGTGAGCATCTTGTCGACCTGGTCGAGCGCGATGCCGGTGGCGGCCAGCTTGGCGGGCGAAATCCAGACGTTGACCGCGCGCTGCGCGCCGCCGACGATCTGGGTGAACGACACGCCCGGCACGTTGCGCAGCTGTTCGAGGATGCGGCTCGCCACCTGACGGGTTTCGAGGTCGTCGAGCGTGGCGGACGACAGCGTCAGCGTCATGATCGGCACGTCGTCGACGTTGATCGGCTTGACCACCGGCTGCATGGCGCCGGGCGGCATGCGGTCGAGGTTCTGCATCAGCTGGTTGTAGAGCTTGACGAGGCTCCTTTCCTGATCCTGGCCCACCTTGAACTGCACCGTCACCAGGCCGAAGTCGGGGGCGGCGTAGCCGTAGGTGTGATCGACCCCGGACTGCGCATTCATGATCGCTTCCAGCGGCTTGACGACGAGGTTCTGGATTTCCTCGGCCGATGCGCCGGGCTTGGCGACGATGATGTTGGCCGCCGGCACCACGATCTGCGGGTTGTATTCGCGCGGCGTGACGAACAGCGCCATCAGGCCGGCGAGCGCCACCGCCAGCATGATCATGGCGGTGATCTTGGACTCGATGAACACGCCGGCGAGCTTGCCGGCGATGTTGAGCGGCGCGGAACGCTCGCTCATTGGGCACCTCCGCTCACCTTGTCGCCATTTTGCAGCTGGTCGACACGGGAAACCGCCACCTTGTCGCCGGCGGCGAGGCCGGACTGGATTTCGACCTGGCCGTTTTCGACGGCGCCAGTGCGCACCATGCGGTAACGCGCGATGCCCTGCGCATCAACCACGAACACGCCGGTGATGCCGGCGCGGCTTGCGAGCGCCGACTGCGGCACGCGGATGCCTTCGCGGCTGCCGACGGCAAAGCCCACGCGCACGAAATTGCCGCTGGAAAGCTTGGCGCCGGCCGGCAGGTCGATCTTCACCAGATGGGTGTGGCTCACCGGGTCGGCGGCCGGCACGATCTGCGCGATCGTGCCTTCGACCGCGGTCGCGTCGCCGTCGCGCGTGATGCTGACCTTTTCTCCGACCTTGATGCGGGCGTACACGTCGGCCGACACTTCGGTGCGCACCTGGAGCTTCTTCAGGCCCTCGATCGCCAGCACCGGGCGGCCGGGCGCGGCGAGGTCGCCGGCATTGGCCATTTTCATCGTCACCACGCCGGAAATCGGCGCCACCACCGAGGCGTAGCGCATCTGCCCGGAAGCGAGGCCGAGTCCCGCGCGGGCGGCGGCCACCTGCTGCTGCGCGACCTGATACTGCAGGCGGACCTTGTCCCACTGCAGCTGCGGGATCGCCTGCTCTTTATACAGCGCGCCGAAGCGCTCG
Organism: Thiobacillus sp.; assembly: GCA_020217265.1. Lineage (GTDB taxonomy): Bacteria > Pseudomonadota > Gammaproteobacteria > Burkholderiales > Thiobacillaceae > Thiobacillus. Next base: position 5,330 of record JAIWOS010000074.1, read on the forward strand.
AAATCGATCTTGGCGTCGGCGAGCGCCGCTTCCGCCTGCGCCAGCCCGGCACGCGCCTGGCTGACCTGGCCCTGGATGTCGGACGGGTCGACCACGAACAGCAACTGGCCGGCTTTCACCGCCTGGCCTTCCTCCACCTTGATCTCGCGGATGTAGCCCATCAGGCGCGAGGCCACCTGCACCTGGTCTTCCGAGGCGACCGTGCCGGGCGTCTCGACGCGCAGGCTCAGGGACGCGGGTTGCACCGTCATCACGTCGGCGGCCACCGTGCGCACGGCGGGCGCCGACGTGCTGGCGTCCTCATGGCTGCCGCAGCCGTAAATCAGGCTCATCGCCAGCGCGAGGGCGCCGGCACGCATCAGTCGGGTAGAAGTCGTGGTTTTCATGTCGAACGGGCTCACAGTGAGTCGGGTTGCAGACGGCCAGTGGCCAGACGCGCATTGGCGCGCTGGACCTTGAGATCGTAGCGGGCGGCCACCAGGTCGGCGCGCGCCTTGTCGAGCTGGGCCTGGGCGGCGAGCAGCTCGGTGACGGTGGTGACGCCGTTGGCGTAGCGTTTTTCGACCAGCCGCTGCGCCTCTTCGGCCTGGGCGACCGCCAGCTCGCGCGCGGCCACGCGCTGCTGCGCTTCGTCGGCGCGGCGCCAGGCATCGGCCACCTGATAGGCGACGCCCATCTCGGCCTGCTTGAGCTTGGCTGCCAGCTCGTCGCGGCTCGCCTGCGCGCGGGCGATCGCGCCGTCGGTGACGCCGCCGTCGTAGAAGTCCCAGCTCAGCTGGCCGCCGAGCGTGTACGAGTGCGCGTTGAAGCCGAGCTTGTCGTCGTTGGTGTCGAAGCGGGCGAGCAGCCCGGCTTTCGGATATTTGCCCGCGCGCGCCACTTTCACCGCTGCCTGCGCGGCGTCGAGCTGGCCGCGCAGCGCGGCGAGCCCGGGATTGGTCTTGAGCGCCTCGTCCTGGGCGTCGGCGAGGCTGCCTTCGAGCGGCTTCACCTCGACGCTGGGGCCGACGTCGAGCGGCGCCGACAGCGGCATGCCGAGCAAGAGATGCAACTGGTCGAGCGCCTGCTTGACGGCATTCTCGGCCTGCGCCTGCTGGATTTTCACGTCTTCGAGATGCACGCGGGCGGACAGCAGGTCGCTTTTCACCACCACGCCACCCTTGAGCAAGGTGTCGATGGTCTTGACGTAGGATTCCGCGGCGGTGCGGCCCTGACGGGCCACGCTGGCATAGGCGCGTGCGGTGTGCACGCCTTCGTAGGCGCGCAGCACGTCGAAGATCACTTTCTGGCGCGCCATCGTGTCGCCGTGCTGGGCCGCGCGCAGATAGGCGCGGGCCTGCTCGCTGTAGCCTTCGATCAGGCCGCCGGTGTAGAGCGGCAGTTGTGCTTCGAGCCGCGCATTGAAATTGTTGACCGGGTCGGGGTGGTTGAGATTGGCCGGCGCGATGCTCAGCACGTTGGGGTTTGCCGGATTGAATTCGCCCGCGCCGAAATCGTTGAAGGTGGCTTTGCGCTGGGAAAGCTTGAGGCCGAAGGCGTTCAGCGCGTCGTCGGTGCGGGTGGCGTTGAGTGAGGCGGTCAGTTTGGGCAGGCGGGCGCCTTCGCTTTGCCGGACGGCCGCGCGGGCCTGGTCGATCTGGCTGCCGGCGATGGTGATGTCCGGATTCTGTGCCAGCGCACGCTGCACGGCCTGGTCGAGGCCCAGGGTTTCGGCCAGCGCGCCGGGTGCGAAGGCCAGTAAGGACAAGAGCGCGAGCGTTTTCAGCCGGGCCGGTTTGGTTGTCGTGTGCCGCATCGTTACCCCTCTCATTCGGCCCCCAGGCGAGATGGCGGGCCAAGTAATATTAGAATTTAATTATATACGAATAATTAATCCAGTCGTTACTGTAATTAATGGCGACAGCACACCCATGTTACAGGGGAACAACAGGGTGTGCAGGGGTGTCCTTTGGGGACGAGGGCGGGCGGAACTGCCAGGCAGAGGTCGCAACTAAGGACCGACAGACGTTCTGGGGCTCAGTTGCCCTTGGCGAAACCGCAGAATACGTCGCGCATCATGCCCAGGAGCTTGAGGGTGCGGGTGTCGCCGACGCGGTAATAGACGCGATTGGCGTCCTTGCGGGTGCGCAGCACGCCCTTGTCGCGCAGGATGGCGAGGTGTTGGGAGATGTTGCTTTGTGAGGTGCCGACGTTGTCGACGATATCCTGGACGCTGACTTCCTTGTCGCCCAGCACGCAGAGGATCTTCAGGCGCAGCGGGTGCGACATGGCTTTCATCGCACGCGAGGCCTGCTCGATGTGCTCGTCCTTGTCCATGAGGTCCACTTCGTCCCAGTCTGCCGCCATGTTCATAACCCCGATCCTGTTCGTGTAGTACCCTGATGCGCCGCCGTTCCGGGGTGAAGTGCACCCGGGCGGCAAGCGTGGATGCAAATATAGATTAGCAATCACGCATATATTAAAATATTCCCACAAAAACGATCCAGGATATACATATTTTTTCATGAAGACCCTGCCGGTTCTCCTCCTTATTCTCGATGGTTTCGGTTGCCGCGCCGAACGCGAGGACAATGCCATCGCCCAGGCCCGCAAGCCGAATTTCGACCGCTACTGGAAGGAGAATCCGCACACCCTGATCCACGCGTCCGAAATGGAAGTGGGGCTGCCCAAGGGGCAGATGGGCAACTCCGAGGTGGGGCATCTCAACATCGGCGCGGGACGCGTGGTGTACCAGGAATTCACCCGCATCGACCGCGCAATCGAATCGGGTTATTTCTATACCAATCCGGCTCTGCTGAACGCCGTGCACCTGGCGCGCGATCACGACAAGACGCTGCATCTGTTCGGCCTCTTGTCCGATGGCGGCGTGCATAGCCACGAATCGCACTTCCACGCCATGCTGGACATGGCGGCGCGCGAGGGCTTGCGCAAGGTTTGCCTGCACGTGTTCCTGGATGGCCGCGACACGCCGCCGAAGAGCGCGGAAATCTATCTGAAACGCCTCATGGACAAGATCGAGCAGGCCGGCGTCGGCCACATCGCCTCGATGATCGGCCGCTACTACGCGATGGACCGCGACCGCCGCTGGCAGCGCGTGAAGGCGGCCTACGACCTCCTGACGCAGGGACGCACCGAATTCTGGGCGGAAAACCCGCTCGCCGGTCTGGAAGCCGCCTACGCGCGCGGCGAAACCGACGAATTCGTGAAGGCGACGGCGATCCTGCCGCCCGACGGCAAGCCGGTGACCATGCAGGACGGCGACGCGGTCGTTTTCCTCAACTTCCGCTCCGACCGTGCGCGCCAGCTGTCGCGGCCGTTCATCGAACCCGATTTCAGCGAGTTCGAGCGCGAGGTCACGCCCAAGCTCTCAACTTATTGCACGCTCACCGGCTACAGCGACGATTTCGACGTGTCGGTGGCTTTCCCGCCCGAGCGCATCCGCAATGGCCTGGGCGAATACGTGGCGAATCTCGGCCTGCGCCAGCTGCGCATCGCAGAAACCGAAAAATACCCGCACGTGACGTTCTTCTTCAACGGCGGCGAGGAGGTTTCCTTCCCTGGCGAAGACCGCGTGCTGGTGCCGTCGCCGGACGTGGCGACCTACGATCTCAAGCCCGAGATGAGCGCGTTCGAAGTGACCGACAAACTGCTCGCCGCGATCAACAGCAAGCAGTACGACCTCATCATCTGTAATTACGCCAACCCGGACATGGTGGGCCATACCGGCGTGCTGGAGGCAGCAATCAAGGCGATCGAAACCGTGGACACCTGTCTCGGCAAGGTCATCGAGGCGCAGCTGGCGCGCGGCGGCGAGGTTCTGGTGACCGCCGATCACGGCAACGCGGAGCTGATGCGCGATGTCGAAACCCATCAGGCGCATACCGCGCACACCATGAATCTGGTGCCCTTCATCTACATCGGGCGCCGTCGCGCCACAATGGCAGACACCGGCGCGCTGGAGGACATCAGCCCCACCTTGCTGAAAATGATGGGATTGGCGCAGCCCCCGGAAATGACCGGCGAATCACTGCTGACGTTCGAATAGGGTGAGTCCGCGCTGCTTTCTGCTGGCACTGGTGCTGGCGTGCCCGCTGGTGGCGGGCGCCAATCAGGCTGAGCGCAAACAGTCCGAGCTCGCCGCGCTCAAGCAGCGCCTGCAGGCGCTGCAACAGGAATTCCAGCAGACGCAGACGCAGCGCCGCGAGGCCGCCGACGAGCTGCGCGCGTCCGAAGTCGCCGTCAGCAGCGGCCTGCGGCAGTTGCGCCAGATCGACGGCGAGCGCCGGCAGACGGAAAGCACGCTCGACGCCCTGGCACGCCAGAGCGAGGACGTGTCGGCGCGCATCCGGCGCCAGCAGGACAGACTGGCGCAGTCGCTCAAGGGCGCCTACCAGCGCGGCCAGGCCGACGCCCTGAAGCTGCTGCTGAACGGCGCCAACCCCAACCAGACCGCGCGCGACATGCGCTACCTGGCGTATCTGTCGCGCGCGCAACAGGCGCAGGTTGCCTCCCTGCGCGCCGACCTGGCGCGGCTCGCGGCCCTGCAGCAGCAAACGCGCGATAAGACGAATCAGCTGGCGCAACTGCGCGACGCGCGTGTGGCCGAGCAGGAAAAACTGCTCGCCGACAAGCGGGCGCGCGAAGAATTGCTGCAGAAGCTCGCGGCGCAGC
>JAIWOS010000150.1 GCA_020217265.1 Thiobacillus sp.
TTCAGGCGCAGCGCCATGAAATCTCCACGCTCAAGCGCGACGAGCGCAGCCTCACGCAGCTGGTCGAGCGGCTCAACCGCGTGATGGCCGAGCAGGCGGCGCGCGCCGCGAAACAGGCTAAACGCAAATCGTCCCCCAAGGGCGCGGGTGAAAAGACGCCTGCGGTCGTGGGCGTCAATACCGAGACGCCAACGGCATTTCGGGCGGACCGTCCGTTTTCGCGCCTGCAGGGGATGCTGCGCCTGCCGGTGGCGGGGGAACTCATGAACCGTTTCGGTGCTCCGAGAGAGGGCGGCGGGGTGAGCTGGAAAGGCCTGTTCATCCGGGCATCGCAAGGCGCCGCGGTGAAGGCGATCGCCGCCGGCCAGGTGGTGTTCGCGGACTGGCTGCGCGGCTTTGGCAACCTCATCATCGTCGACCACGGCGAGGGCTACATGAGCCTGTACAGCAATAATGAAAGTCTGTATAAGCAGGTGGGCGACCGGGTCCAGCCCGGCGACGCGATCGCGGCCGTGGGCAACAGCGGCGGCCAGCCCGATACCGGTTTGTACTTTGAAATGCGGCATCAAAGCCGCCCCGTGAATCCCCTGCAATGGGTGAAGTGAAATGACGCGCCAGGACAAGATGACACTGAAGGCAAAATTCGTATTGGTTGGACTGGCGGGCGTGCTGGCGGGCGCCGCGTTGACGGTGAACCTGTCGGCGGTGGCCGACAAGGACGCGCAGACCCCGCTGCCGGTCGAGGAGCTGCGCGCCTTCACCGACGTGTTCGCGCGCATCAAGAACGACTACGTCGAGCCGGTCGACGACAAGAAGCTCATCACCGAGGCGATCAACGGCATGCTGACCGGCCTCGATCCGCACTCGGCGTATCTCGACGCCGAAGGCTTCAAGGACCTGCAGGTCGGCACCCAGGGCGAATTCGGCGGCCTCGGCATCGAAGTCGGCATGGAGGACGGCTTCGTCAAGGTGGTGTCGCCGATCGAGGATACGCCCGCGTTCAAGGCCGGCGTCAAGTCCGGCGACCTGATCGTCAAGCTCGACGACACCCCGGTGAAGGGCATGACGCTCAATGACGCGGTCAAGCGCATGCGCGGCAAGCCCGGCTCGACGATCAAGCTCACCATCATGCGCAAGGGCGTCGACAAGCCCATCGTGCTGACGCTCACCCGCGCGGTCATCAAGATCCGCAGCGTGAAGTCCAAGCTGCTCGAAAACGGCTACGGCTACGTGCGCGTCACCCAGTTCCAGGAACACACCGGCGAGTTGCTGGCCGATGCGCTTAACGCGCTCTACAAGGAAAACAAGGCGCCGCTCAAAGGGCTGATCCTCGACCTGCGCAACGACCCAGGCGGCCTGCTGAACGGCGCGGTCGCGGTGACCGCGGCCTTCGTCAAGCCCGACAGCCTGGTGGTCTACACCGAGGGACGCACCGAGGACGCGAAGATGCGGCTCACCGCGAGCCGCGAGTTCTACCTGCGCCCGATGCAGACGGACTATCTGAAAAACCTGCCTGAAGGCGTGAAGCAGGTGCCGATGGTGGTGCTGGTCAACGGCGGCTCGGCGTCCGCCTCGGAGATCGTGGCCGGGGCCCTGCAGGACCACAAGCGCGCGGTCATCATGGGAACCCGCACCTTTGGCAAGGGGTCGGTGCAGACCATCCTGCCGCTTGGCAACGGCACCGCCATCAAGCTCACGACGGCGCGCTACTTCACGCCGAGCGGCCGTTCCATCCAGGCCAAGGGCATCGAACCGGATATCGTGACGGAAGATCCGGCCATGGCCGAAGCGGACGATGGCCTGGGCGTGCGTGAGGCCGATCTAGACAGGCATCTGGCCAACCCGAACGGGGGCGAGGAAAAGCCGAGCTCGGCCAAACCGGCCGACGGCGCCAAAGCGCCGCAAAAACCGGCTCCAGAAGGCAAGGACAAGGACAAGAAACCTGCCGCGCTCGAACCCGGCGAGATCGTGTCGAAGAACGACTTCCAGGTGAATCAGGCGCTCAACCTGCTGAAGGGCTTGCAGATTCTCCAGAACCGCTGAAGCCCGGCCGGGCCGTGCCCGGCCAACATCCGGCAGGGTGCGCGGTATACTGCGGACACGTTGCAGGGGGATGCCGTGCTGCCGTGTGACCTCGAGAAAAACCGTGAAATCGTCTTCCACCCCGTTCCGCCCGGGCAGGCGGAACGGGCCCGCGCGCTGCTTGCGGGTCTGGAGGGGCTGGAGGTGCAGGCGGGGCCGGCAGGGAACATTCTGGCCGTGCGGTATAACGTCTGCGAGTACACCCTCGAAGGCCTGGAGGCTGCGCTGGCGAGCCAGGGCTTTCATCTCGACAACAGTCTCCTGTGCAAGCTGCGGCGCGCCCTGGCCTATTTCTGCGAGAACGTGCAGCGCCGCAATATCGCGGCGAACGAGCCGGACATCAAGTCTCAGCAGGCCTTCATGAAAGTCTACGATCGCCATCTGCACGGCGACCGCGACGAAACCCCGGAAGAATGGCGCGGCTACAAATAGCCGTTGCGCATCCATGAACCCCGACGACGAACAGTTGCTGCGTTACAGCCGGCACATCCTGCTGCCCGAAATCGGGGTGGACGGCCAGGCCCGGATCACCCGGTCCCGCGTGCTGGTGATTGGCGCGGGCGGGCTGGGGTGTCCGGTGGCGCTCTATCTTGGCGCGTCGGGCGTGGGGCGCCTGATCCTGGCCGACGCCGACGTGGTCGATCTTACCAACCTGCAACGGCAAATCGGGCATGCCACCGCCTCCATCGGCGAAAACAAGGCGCGCTCGCTGGCGGCAAGCGTACGGGCGCTCAATCCGGCCCTCGAGGTCGACGCACTCGAAGCGCGGCTGGCGGGGGCGGCCTTGCACGATGCCGTGGCGAGCGTCGATCTGGTCGTCGACGCCTCGGATAATTTCGCCACGCGCCACGCCGTCAACCGGGCCTGCGTGGCCCTTGGCAAACCGCTGGTATCGGGGGCCGCGATCGGATTTGCGGGGCAGGTGGCGGTGTTCGACAGCCGGCGCGAGGATGCCCCCTGCTATCACTGCCTGTTCCCGGAACAGGCGGACGAGCCGGAACTCCGCTGTGCCGAGGCGGGCGTGTTTTCGCCGCTGGTCGGCATCATCGGCGCGATGCAGGCCGCCGAGGCCCTGAAGCTGCTGACCGGGGCGGGTGAGCCGCTGGTCGGCCGCTTGCTGCTGTGGGATGGGCTGCGTGCCGAAGCGCGTGGGGTCAGGGTTCCGCGCGACCCGGCCTGCCCGGTGTGCCGGGGCCGTGTGTTTCAGGCGGACTGAGCCGCCAGCAGGCGTGCCAGCAGCCACTCGATATCGCCCCCCGGCGCGCGGGTGAAACCGCTCTTGGCAAACTGGTGCCAGCGCCCCACCACCATGCAAACGAGCAGATTGGCCAGCGGCGCGCTGACTTCGGCCGTAGGTTCGCCGGCGAGCCGCAGGCATTGGCGCAGCTGCGCTTCGATGCGGTCGTGCAACTGGTTGATGCGCTTCTGCAGGCGCGCATTCTCGTGCACCAGCGCCTCGCCGATGAGCACGCGCGTCATGCCCGGATTCTTGGCGGCGAAGTTGAGCAGCATCGCGAGTATGGCTTCGACCTGCGCGGCGGGCTCGGACGTTTCGGCCGTAATGCGGGCGAACAGGCCGAACAGGGTTTGTTCGATGAATTCGATCAATCCCTCGTACATTTGGGCCTTGCTGGCGAAATGGCGGTAGAGCGCGGCTTCGGACACCCCGATGCGCGCCGCGAGCGCGGCGGTGGTGATCTTCTCCGGTTGCGGTTCCTGCAGCATCGCGGCGAGCGTCTGCAGGATCTGCAGACGACGCTCGCCCGGCTTTCTGGCTTCCCCTTCCATCGGTCGTCCTTGTCGTTCTTAGTGACGGGATTATCGACGAAAACGGATTTGTATGGTGGGCCTGCACGGACTTGAACCGTGGACCAAGGGATTATGAGTCCCCTGCTCTAACCAGCTGAGCTACAGGCCCGAAAGGGCGCCCCGGGGGATTATTGCTCCCCGCTGCCGACGAAGCTCTTCAGTTTTTCGGAGCGGCTCGGGTGACGCAGCTTGCGCAGCGCCTTGGCCTCGATCTGCCGGATGCGCTCGCGCGTCACGTCGAACTGTTTGCCGACCTCTTCCAGCGTGTGGTCGGTGTTCATTTCGATGCCGAAGCGCATGCGCAGCACCTTGGCTTCGCGCGAGGTGAGGCTGTCGAGCACTTCGCGGGTGGCGTCGCGCAGGTTGGCGTAGATGGCGGAATCGTCGGGCGAGAGCGTGCTCGAATCCTCGATGAAATCACCCAGATGCGAATCCTCGTCGTCGCCGATCGGCGTTTCCATCGAGATCGGCTCCTTGGCGATCTTCATGATCTTGCGGATCTTGTCTTCCGGCATTTCCATCTTGATCGCCAGCGTCGCCGGGTCGGGTTCGACACCGGTTTCCTGCAGGATCTGGCGGCTGATTCGGTTCATCTTGTTGATCGTCTCGATCATGTGCACCGGGATGCGGATGGTGCGCGCCTGGTCGGCAATCGAGCGCGTGATCGCCTGGCGGATCCACCACGTCGCGTAGGTCGAGAACTTGTAGCCGCGGCGGTATTCGAACTTGTCGACCGCCTTCATCAGGCCGATGTTGCCCTCCTGGATGAGGTCGAGGAACTGCAGGCCGCGGTTGGTGTACTTCTTCGCGATCGAGATCACCAGGCGCAGGTTGGCTTCGATCATCTCGCGCTTGGCGCGGCGTGCCTTGGCTTCACCGGTGGACATCTGCTTGTTGATGTCCTTCAGGTTCTTGATCGGAAGGCCGACGCGTTCCTGCATGGCGATCAGCGCTTCCTGGTGCGCCTTGATTTCATATTGCAGGCGGGCGAGTGTCGAGCAGTAGCCTTTCTTGGCTGCGATTTCCTTGTCCAGCCAGGCAAGATTGGTTTCGTTGCCGGGGAAGGACTTGATGAAGTGCGCGCGCGGCATGCCGGCGCGGTTGACGCAGAAATCCATGATCTTGCGCTCGTGCGAGCGGATTTCTTCCACCGCGTTGCGGATCTGTTCGCACAGGCTGTCCACCTGACGCACCGAGAAGCGAATCGCCATCAGCAACTCGGTCACTTCGTTCTGCGCCTTGAGGTGCTGGGGGCTGCCGAGGCCGTACTTGGTGAGCGCGTTCTGCGCCTTCTTGTAGGCCTTGCGGATGAATTCGAACTGCGCGAGCGCCTCGGCCTTGAGCTGGGCGAGGTTGGCGGCGGCGACGGCGGCGCTGGCGTCCTCGTCGTCTTCCTCGTCCTCGGCGGCCTCTTCCACTTCCACCTCGTCTTCGGCAGCGGCGTCGGTTTCGGCCTCGACGAAACCGTCGATCAGTTCGTCGATGCGCAACTCGTCCTTCTCGACCTGGGTCGCCATGTCGAGAATCTGCTGGATGGTGAGCGGGCACGAGGAAATGGCCTGCACCATGTGGCGCAGCCCTTCCTCGATGCGCTTGGCGATCTCGATCTCGCCCTCGCGGGTGAGCAGGTCGACCGAGCCCATTTCGCGCATGTACATGCGCACCGGGTCGGTGGTGCGGCCGAATTCGGAATCGACCGTGGTGAGCGCCTGCTCGGCTTCGGCGACGACGTCCTCGTCGGCCACCGCGGGCGTGGCTTCCTGCATCAGCAGGGTTTCTGCATCCGGCGCCTCGTCGTAGACCTGGATGCCCATGTCGTTGATCATGCTGATCACGCCTTCGATCTGGTCGGCGTCCAGCACTTCGTCGGGCAGGTGGTCGTTGATCTCGGCGTAGGTGAGGAAGCCGCGTTCCTTGCCCAGGATGATCAGGTTCTTGAGCTGGGTACGGCGGGCTTCGGCCTCCACCGGCGTCAGTTCTTTGGTCGTGATGAGCGCTTCGGGTTTTTTGGCGCTACCGCCCGGTTTTCTTCCACGTACAGCCACAGGCTATCTCCGCTGAATAATCTTCACCGCTCTGAGTGCGCGGTGAAAAAATCGTTCAAAAACCGGGCATTATACCTCAATCGGCGCCATTGTCTCGACATTTCCGGCAAGCTAGGAGCGTGCCAGTTCGATCAGCTCCGCGCGCTCCTCCGGGTTGAGGCTGGCCAGCGGACGGGACGCCAATTCGTTCATGCGCCGCCGCCGCCAGTCGTCGCGCAATTGTCTGACCGCGCCTTCGAACTCCGCGTTCCAGTCCCAGTCTTCATTTGACTCGATCAGTTCGGCCAGGATTTCGTTGATTAGCGGGGCGAGTGCGCTGTCGCGCGCGGATTCTGCAAGCACCGCGGGATGGGCGATGCTGCCGAGCGTGGGCAGCCAGTCGGTCAGGGCCAGCAGGGGCGGGCTCATCGGGTCGTTCGGGTCGAGCCAGCGTCGGTCGAGATCGCGTGCGCGCGCCGGGTTCATGATCAGGATGCGCGCCAGGCTGCGCAAGGTGGAGGGCGGTGGCCGGCGGGATGGGCGCGGCGCACGGCGCGCCGCATTGGGGGCGGTGAATCCCGGCGATCCCATGGCTTCGAGCGGCACCTGCGCACGCTCCGCCAGTTCGCGCCGGATCAGGCTGGCCAGCATAGGGGCGGCGATTTTGTCGAGCAGCGGCTTGGCTTCCTTGAGCAGCGCGGCTTGCCCTTCGGAGGTGTCGAGCCGGCGCTCGCGGACGAGTTCGCGGATCAGGAAGGACGAAAGCGGCAGGGTGTCGTGGTCCAGCAGCCGGATGAACTCGGCCTGCCCGTGCGCGCGGATGAAGCTGTCCGGATCCTCGCCTTCGGGCAGGAAAAGGAAACGCACTTCCTTGCCGTCCTGCAGGGCCTCAAGGGTGTTTTCCAGCGCGCGCCAGGCGGCCTTGCGGCCGGCGTTGTCGCCGTCGAAGGCATAGATCAGCCGGTCGCTGTGGCGCAGCAGGGTGCGCGCGTGGACGGGGGTGGTGGCGGTGCCAAGGGTGGCGACGGCGAATTCCACGCCATGCTGGGCGAGCGCGACGACGTCCATGTAGCCCTCGACGACGATGACGCGGCCGGCGGCCTTGATCGCCGCGCGCGCCTCGTAGAGGCCGTAGATTTCCGAGCCCTTGTGGAAGAGCGGCGTTTCGGGCGAATTCAGGTACTTGGGTTCGCCGGTATCGAGCACGCGGCCGCCGAAACCGATGATCTGGCCCTTGATGCTCCGGATCGGGAACATGATGCGGTCGCGAAAGCGGTCGTAGCGCCGGCCCTCGTTTTCCACGACCAGCCCCGAGGCGGCGAGCGCCTCGGCGGCATAGTCGGGGAAAACTTGTTTCAACGGCGAACCGTCGGGGGCGTAGCCGATGCCGAACCTGGCCGCGATCTGGCCGGTGAGGCCGCGCCGCTTGAGGTATTCGACGGCACGCGGCGTGTCCTTGAGTTTTTGCCGGTAGAAACGTGCGGCCTGTTCGAGCGCATCCCACAGCGCGGGCGGCGGCCTGGGGCGCTCGGGCGCCTGGGCCGACTCCGGGACGGCCAGCCCCACGTCCTGCGCCAGCGCGGCGACGGCGTCGGGAAAGCTCATGTGCTCGTATTCCATCAGAAAGCCGAGCGCAGTGCCGTGTGCGCCACAGCCGAAGCAGTGGTAGAACTGCTTGGTCGGGCTGACGGTGAACGAGGGGGACTTTTCGCTGTGGAAGGGGCAGCAGGCCTGGTAGTTCTGGCCGGCTTTCTTCAGCGGCACGCGGCGGTCGATCACGTCGACGATGTCGACGCGGGCGAGCAGGGTGTCGATGAAGTCGCGCGGGATCATGGGTGCCGCATGTTAAACCCGGCGGCGCGGCGCAGTGTCAGGCGAGGCGGCTTTTGATCAGCGCGGAAACCTGGCCCATGTCGGCACGGCCAGCCAGGCGCGGCTTCAATAGCCCCATGACCTTGCCCATGTCTTTCGCGCTGGTCGCGCCGGATTCTGCGATCGCGGCGGCGACCGCGGCTTCGATTTCCGCGAGGGAGAGTTGTTCAGGCAAATAGGCCTGCAGCACGGCCAGCTCGGCCTGTTCGGCGGCGACCAGGTCGTCGCGGCCGGCCGCCTGGAACTGGCTGATGGAATCGCGGCGCTGCTTGATGAGCTTCTCGACGACGCTGCTGACAGCCGTGTCGTCGAGCTCTATCCGTTCATCCACTTCCTTCTGCTTGATCGCAGCGAGCAGCAAACGGATCGTGCCGAGGCGCGCGCTGTCCTTCGCGCGCATGGCGGTTTTCATGTCGTCGGTGATGCGGGCCTTGAGCGACACGACGGGGGGTATTCCGCGCGAACGCGGAATCAATACATCTTGGGCGGGAGTTGCTGGCTGCGCAGACGCTTGTTCTGGCGCTTGACCGCGGCGGCGAGCTTGCGCTTGCGCTCGGCGGTGGGCTTCTCGTAGAACTCGCGGGCGCGCAGTTCGGTCAGGAGGCCCACTTTTTCGATGGAGCGCTTGAAGCGGCGCAGGGCGACATCGAACGGCTCGTTTTCTTTGACTTTGACGTGAGGCATATTGAAGACGGCTTCCGGGAACGGGGAAAAACGCGAATAATAACAAGCCTTCGAGGTTTTTTCCAGTCCCCCTTCCCATCCGCCTGTTTGCCCATGCTTGTCCTTGGCGTCGAATCCTCCTGCGATGAAACCGGCGTGGCGCTCTACGACAGCGCGCGCGGCCTCCTGGCGCACGCGCTGCATTCGCAGATCGCCATGCACAACGACTACGGCGGCGTGGTGCCGGAACTGGCGTCGCGCGACCATATCCGCCGCGTGCTGCCGCTGACGCGCAGGGTTCTGGCCGAGAGCGGGCACGCGCTGTCCGAGCTCGACGGCATCGCCTACACGCAGGGGCCGGGGCTGGCCGGCGCGCTGCTGGTGGGCGCGGGCATGGCGCGTGCCCTGGCGTATTCGCTGGGCGTGCCTGCGGTCGGGGTGCATCACCTGGAAGGTCATTTGTTGTCGCCGCTGATTTCCGACACGCCGCCCGAATTTCCCTTCGTCGCCCTGCTGGTGTCGGGCGGACACACCCAGTTGATGCACGTGGCGGGCGTGGGGCGCTACGCCCTCTTGGGCGAAACGCTCGACGACGCGGCAGGCGAGGCCTTCGACAAGACCGCGCAGCTTCTGGGCCTGGGCTATCCCGGCGGGCCGGCGCTGTCGAAGCTGGCCGAGGCCGGCGATGCGACGCGCTACATGCTGCCCCGCCCCATGCTGTATTCGGGCGATTTCGATTTCAGTTTTTCCGGATTGAAAACCGCTGTGCTCACCCTGGTGAAAAAGGCCGGGCCGGAGGCGGCTGCCGATATCGCGGCAGCGTTCCAGGCGGCCGCGGTCGACGTGCTGGTCGGCAAGAGCCTGGCCGCGTGCGTGCACAGCGGGGCGAAGCGTCTGGTCGTGGCCGGCGGTGTCGGCGCGAACCGGCGCCTGCGCGCGCAGCTTTCTGCCGAGGCGGCGCGGCGCGGGATCGAGGTGTTCTACCCGCGGCTGGAATTCTGCACCGACAACGGCGCGATGATCGCTTACGCCGGGGCGCAGCGGCTGGCGCATGCCGCGCCCGATCTGGCGTTTGCGGTGAAGCCGCGCTGGGAGCTGGCGGCGCTCGACGCGGTGTGACTGGTCGCTAGCGCTGCAGGAGCGGGAAGGCCTGGCGCAGCGCCTGCAGCCAGGCCTCGCTGCCGGTCAGGCGCGCGAGCTGGTCGGGAAACAGCAGAAACCCGACCAGGATGGCAATCAGGCACACCAGCACCAGGGTGCCGAAAATGCTTTCCGGCCGCAGCACGCCCCAGTAGCGGCTGACGAGGAACAGCGTGTCCTTCTTGTGTTCCGACATCGACCGCCAGCGGCGCAGGAGCTTGATGGCGAGCCAGGCGCCGTAGCCGCCCGCGAGCGAGGCGAAGACGATGCGGAAAATGGTGAACAGGTCGAGGCGGCCGCCAAGGGTCTGGTGGTACAGCCAGGAGACGAAGCCCAGCGAGAGCGAAGCAAGGATGGCGATCGCGACGTTGATGAACAGGCGTCGCCGCTCGCGCGCGAGGTCGCGCTGG
>JAIWOS010000075.1 GCA_020217265.1 Thiobacillus sp.
CGCTCGATGAAGAAGCCGTCCACCTCGCGCTTGAAATACTCGACCTTCTCCTGCACCAGCGCGGATATCTCGGTCTTGGCCCGCACGATGCGTTCGTCCATCAGGTTGCCGAGTTTTTCGCCCGCGTAATCGACCAGTTCGCGCACGTCGTCCTTGGTGAACTGGCGCTGCGCGTGCAGTTCTTCGGAAATCTTGTCGAGCTTGGTGTCGATTTCCTGGCTGGCCTGGAGGATCGCGTCCCTGAGTTCGACGCCGGCCTGAGAGACGCCGTCCTTGACCACTCCGGACAGCCGCTCGCCGGCGTGGTCGATCGCCTCGCGCGACACTTCCGCCAGGCTGTCACGGGCGTAGGCGATCGATTTTTCGAACAGGGCCATGGTTCAGGAGGGGCGTCCGATGCGGCTTTCCTCGCCGTTGGCGAGCTTGATGAGATTGCTCTTGTGACGGTAGATCAGAAGCAGCGCGAGCGCCAGTACGGCCATGGCGGTATCGCCCCAGCCGGTCAGCAGCGTGGCGTACACCGGCGCGAGCAAGGCGGTGACGAGCGCCGACAGCGAGGAGATGCGGAGCAGCCGGGCCATTGCGAGCCAGGTGGCGAGGCAGGCGAGGCCCAGCCAGGGGTTCAGGCCGACCAGCACGCCCAGCGCGGTGGCGACGCCCTTGCCGCCCTTGAAGCGGAAGAACACCGGAAACAGGTGGCCGAGGAATACGGCAAGCGCGACCAGCAGCACGGTGCCCGCATCCGCACCGAGTGCCTGTGCGCCGGCGACCGCGACCCAGCCTTTGGCGGCGTCGCCCAGGAGCGTCAGCGCGGCGGCGGATTTGCGGCCGGTGCGCAGCACGTTGGTGGCGCCCGGGTTGCCGGAGCCGAAGCTGCGCGGGTCGGGCAGGCGCATGCACTTGCTGACGATGACGGCAAAGGACAGCGAACCGATCAGATAGGCAGCAGCGACGAAGAGCAGCGGGGTCATAGGCAGTAGAATGGCGGGTTTTGGCGAGGCTGCGCGTGCGCGAAGCAATGGATATCTTGTACTTGCGGGACTTTCGTCTCGAACTGATTATCGGCATATACGAGTGGGAACGCAAAGTGCCGCAACCGGTGCGTCTCGATCTGGAGATCGGCCTGCCGAACAGCAAGGCCGGCGGCACCGACAACGTGGCCGACACCATCGACTACGGCGCGGTCGCCAAGCGGGTGAAGGAATATCTGCACAACGCGCCGCAGCCGATCACCCTGGTCGAATCGGTGGCCGAGCATGTGGCGGCCATCGTGCGCGACGAGTTTGGCGCGCCGTGGGTGAAGGTGTCGGTGACCAAATTCGCCATCGTGCCCGGCATCAAGGAGCTGGGGATCACCATCGAGCGCGGCAGCCGCGCGTGACGCCCGAACAGATCGCCGCGTCGGCGGCCATCCTGGTGACGGCGTACGTGATCCGCGGCATCACGGGCTTCGGCTCCGGGCTGATCGCAGTGCCGCTGCTGGCGCTGTTGTTGCCGCTGCAATTCGTGGTGCCCCTGGTGCTGCTGCTGGACTTCACGGCGTCGGTGGTCATCGGCGGCCTGACTTTCAAGCGGGTGAAATGGGACGAGATCGGGGTGCTGCTGCCTTTTGGCATCGT
The DNA here is from genome assembly GCA_020217265.1 of Thiobacillus sp. GTDB lineage: Bacteria > Pseudomonadota > Gammaproteobacteria > Burkholderiales > Thiobacillaceae > Thiobacillus. The sequence continues at coordinate 1,620 of JAIWOS010000075.1, forward strand.
CGGCGTGGTGGTGGGTACCCACCTCCTGGTCAATCTGCCGCAGCAACCGATGCTGATCGCGCTGGCCGGCTTTGTCCTCGTGTTTGCGCTGCGCAGTCTGCTCGGCCTGCGCGGCGACAGGCCGGTCTCGCGCTGGTGGGCGCCGCCCGCTTCGCTCACCGGCGGCACGGTCGGCGCGCTGTTCGGCACCGGCGGGCCGCCCTACGTGATCTATCTCACCCACCGCATCCACCACAAGAGCGACCTGCGCGCCACCCTGTCGGCCCTGTTTTTCACCGAGGGGCTGACACGCATCGCGAGTTTTCTGGTGGCGGGGCTGCTGCTGACGCGCGAGGTGTGGCTGGCGTACTTTGCCGCCTTGCCGCTGGTGCTGGGTGGGCTGTATCTTGGCGGACGGGCGCACGTCGGATTGAGCCAAGTGCAAATGATGCGACTGGTCGGCGTGCTGCTGCTGGTGTCGAGCGTGTCGCTGCTGTTCAAGGCCATGCATCAATGAACGAAACCGCGTCCCTGCACTTTCAGTCGATTGCTTTCGCTGGCCTTGCCACGGGCCCGCGCCTGATCGTGCTGGGCGCGGTGCATGGCAACGAAACCTGCGGCACGCAGGCGATCCGGCGCATCGTCGGCGAGCTCGAATGCGGCGAGCTTGCCATCGCGGCCGGCCGCGTCACCTTCGTGCCGGTGACCAATCCGCTCGCCTACGCGCGCCATACCCGCATGGGCGATCGCAACCTCAACCGCAATCTGGCGCCGACCGACGCCCCGGTCGAGTTCGAGGACCATGTCGCCAACTGGCTGTGTCCCGTGCTCGAAGCGCACGACGTCCTGCTCGACCTGCATTCCTTCCATACCGCGGGCGAGCCTTTCGTCATGCTGGGGCCGGAGAACAATACGGGGGTGCTGGAGCCGTTCGCGCGTGCCGACGAGGAAGCCGCGCTGGCGCTGCGGCTGGGTGTGCGCCGCTTCGTCGACGGCTGGCTCGACACCTACGCCGCCGGCGTGGCGCGCCGGCAGGCGGCAGGCCAGGCGGGCGGGGAAGCCGACGCGCGTTATGGCGTGGGCACCACCGAATACATGCGTGCGCACGGCGGCATCGCGCTCACGCTGGAATGCGGACAGCACGACGACCCGGCCGCGCCCGCGGTGGCGTACCGCGCGATCCGCAATACCCTGGCGCATCTGGGGCTGACCCGCGACGCGGCGCCGCACGCGGTGACGGACACCCAGGCCTTGCGCCTGTACGCGGTGGTGGATCGGTTGGCCGAAGGCGACACGTTCTGCCGTCCGTGGGCGAGTTTCGACCCCGTGAAGGCGGGCGAGCGCATCGGCGTGCGCCACGATGGCAGCGAGGTGCGCGCCGATCAGGACGGCTACGTGGTATTCCCCAATCCCGGGGCGTTGCCGGGACAGGAATGGTTCTATCTTGCCCGCGCCAGTGGACGCGTGTGAATCAGCCGCGCGGATGGTGCTGCGCGTGCAGCTGTTTGAGGCGCTCGCGCGCGACGTGGGTGTAGATCTGCGTGGTCGAAATGTCGCTGTGGCCGAGCAGCATCTGCACCACGCGCAGGTCGGCGCCGTGGTTGAGCAGATGGGTGGCGAAGGCGTGCCGCAGCGTGTGCGGTGACAACGTTTGCGCGACGCCCGCCGCGCGCGCGCGGCGCTTGATCAGGTACCAGAACGCCTGGCGGGTCATGCCGGCGCCGCGCGGGGTCACGAACACCGCGTCGCAGCGGTGCGCGCCCACAAGCTGCGGCCGGGCTTCGTGCAGATAGCGGCGGAGCCAACCCACGGCTTCCTCGCCCAGCGGCACCAGCCGGTCCTTGCCGCCCTTGCCGCCGACGACGCGCAGTACGCCGTCGTTGAGGCTTAGCGCGGCAAGTTTCAACGATACCAGTTCCGACACGCGCAGCCCCGTCGCGTACAGCGTTTCCAGCATGGCGCGGTCGCGCAAGGACGCGGGGCTGTCGTCACCGGCAGCGGCGAGCAATTGTTCGACGTCGGCTTCGGAGAGCGTCGCGGGCAGGGAACGCGGCAGTTTGGGGCGATCGAGGTTGCGCGTGGGGTCGGTGTCGATCAGCCGTTCGCGTAGCAGAAACCGGTAGAAACGTTTCAGCGCCGAAGTGTAGCGCGCGGCGCTCGCTGGTTGCGTGCGCCGCGCAAAGCGCCAGGCCAGCCAGGCCTCGACGTCGCCGGCTTCGGCGGCCTCCAGCGCGCGTGCGCGCTCCTTGCCGAGCCAGGCCGCGAAACCGGCGATGTCGCGGCGATACGCGCCCAGCGTGGCGTCGGCGAGGCCGTCTTCCAGCCACAGGTGGTCGCAGAAACGGTCGATCAACGGGCTAATCGGCTTGGTCATTACGCTTGCAGCTTCTCCCGCCCGCGGGGGCGGGTTGGGGAGGGCGGATGCTCATGCGCGAGCAGCCAGGCCTTCACGTCGAGCGGCGCGCCGGCCGCCGCGTGCATGAAGCCGCCCAATCCGCTCGCTGCAATCACACGGTGACAGGGAATCAGGATGGGCAGCGGGTTCGAGCCGCAGGCCTGGCCGACGGCACGCGCAGCGGTTCCGAGCTGCCGCGCCAAGGCGCCGTAGGTGAGCGGCGCGCCGGGCGGGATGGCGGCGAGCGCCTGCCAGACGCGCGACTGGAAGGGCGTGCCGTGCAGCGCGTAAGCGAGCTGGAAACGGTGGGCCGGATCGTGCCAGTAGGCATCGAGCTCATGGGCGAGAAGACGCGCACGTGCATCGAGCCGCGTCGTTCGCGGCGCATCGACGGGCAGGAAATCGAGCCGGACCAGTGTGTCGCCGGAAAAGACGGCGCCGAGGCGGCAGGGTGGCGCGGCGAGGACAGCGTCGTAGTGAGGCATGCGCACATTCTAGTCGCGCGAAAAAAGAAACGCCCGCGCGGGGCGGGCGTTTCTGGACGGCCGGATGGCCAGGCTTATTCGGCGGCCGCCGCGGCAGCCTTGCGGGCCGGCAGCTTTTCCTTGATGCGCGCGGATTTGCCGGAGCGCTCGCGCAGGTAGTACAGCTTGGCGCGGCGCACGTCGCCGCGGCGCTTGACTTCGATCGACGAGACCAGCGGCGAGTAGGTCTGGAAGGTGCGCTCGACGCCTTCGCCGGCGGAAATCTTGCGCACGGTGAAGCCGGAGTTGAGGCCGCGGTTGCGCTTGGCGATCACCACGCCTTCGTAGGCCTGCAGACGCTCGCGGTTGCCTTCCTTGACCTTCACCTGGACGATCACGGTGTCGCCGGGGGCGAAGTCGGGGATGGTCTTGCCGAGGCGGGCGATTTCTTCCTGTTCGAGTTGCTCGATGATGTTCATGACGGTATTTCCTTACGTCTGGCGGGAGAGGTGCCTCCGTGGGGAGGGACGTCACGCCGTTTCACATTGGCCCGGCCAAGCCGGTGCCGCTCAAATCCGGTTTGCCCGCGGGCAAACCGGTCAATGCTTGTCCTGTGCCCGCTCCAGCAGATCGGGCCGCAGGGTGGCGGTCAGCCGCAGGCTTTCCGCCTGCCGCCAGCGGGCGATGGCGGCGTGATTGCCGCTTTTCAGCACGGCCGGGACTTCCAATCCCTGCCAGACTTCGGGCCGGGTGTAATGCGGGCAGTCGAGCAGGCCGTGGCTGAACGAATCCTGCACTGCCGATTCGGCATCGTTCAACGCCCCCGGCAACTGCCGGATGATCGCATCCATCAGCGCCAGCGCAGGCAGCTCACCGCCCGATAACACAAAGTCGCCGAGCGAGATTTCCTCATCGACGCGACGCTGAAGCAGGCGTTCGTCGATGCCTTCGTAGCGCCCGCACAGCAGTACCAGCGAATGTTTCTCTTTCAATTCCATCACCCGCTGCTGCTTCAGCGGGCGGCCGCGTGGCGAAAAATGCACGACCCACGGCGTCAGATCCTCGCTTGCCAGCTCGGCCGCGATCGCGTTCAGCGCGCGGTCCAGCGGTTCGGCCAACATCAGCATCCCGGGGCCGCCGCCGTAGGGGCGGTCGTCCACCGTGCGGTGCGGGTCGTCGGTGAAGTCGCGCGGATTCCACGACTTGAACCGGTACAGCCCGCGGTCCAGCGCCCGCCGGGTGATGCCGTAATCCAGTACGGCATCGAACATCTCCGGGAAGAGCGTGACGGCGTCGAAACGCATCACCAGTCTTCGCCCCAGTCCGCCACGATCGTGCCCCGCGTCAGGTCGACTTCGCCGACGATGGCGGCGACGAAGGGGATCAGCGTGACGCGCCGTCCCTTGACCACCAGCACGTCGTGCGCCCCGGTTTCCATCAGACTGTCGACTTTGCCCAGTTCGACGCCTTGAAGGTTGACCACCGTGAGGCCGACCAGATCCGACCAGTAAAACGCGTTTTCTTCCGGTGGCGGCAGGGCTTCACGCGCCACCGATATTTCCTGTCCGCGCAGGGCATACGCCGCGTCGCGGTCGTCGACGCCCTCCAGCTTGGCAACCAGGGCATTGCCGTGGTCCTGGACGGCCTCGACCGTGTAGTGCCGCTGCTGCTCGCCGCGCCCGATGCGCCAGGATTCGAAATCCATCAGCGCGCCCGGGTCTTCGCTGAAAGGCTGGAGCTTGACCCAGCCCTTGACCCCGAATGGGGCGGCGACGCGCCCCATGACGACCCAGTCGCGGGTGTCGGCCAAATCAGGCGGCTGCCGGCTTGTTCTGCTTGACCAGGCGCGCGACGGTGTCGGACATCTGCGCGCCGTTCTTCACCCAGTAACCGACGCGTTCGGCGTCGATACGAACGCTCTCGGCGCCTTCGGGGGCGACCGGGTTATAGAAACCGACGCGCTCGATGAAGCGGCCGTCGCGGCGGCAACGCGAATCGGCGACCACCACGTTGTAGAAGGGGCGGTTTTTGGCGCCGCCGCGCGAAAGACGAATAACGACCATGATTTAACCCACCGGGTAAACGGAGAAAACCGCGAATTATACCCAAAAAACCGATATGCGCCAGAAGCTTGGGTTCGGTGTGGCGGGGCGGCGGCGGTTCAGCGCGAGCCTGGCAGCATGCCCTTCATGCCGCGCATCATTTTCGACAAGCCGCCCTTGCCCATCATCTTCATCATCTTCTGCGCCTGCTCGAACTGGTTGAGGAGCTTGTTGACCTCCTGCACCTGCACGCCGGCGCCGGCAGCGATGCGGCGCTTGCGGCTGGCCTTGAGGATTTCCGGCTTGCGGCGTTCCAGCGGCGTCATGCTGTTGATGATGCCCTCGACCCGGTTGACGGCCTTTTCGTCGGCGCCTGCCGGCAGGGCCATGCCGGCGGCGCCCGGCAATTTGTCCATCAGCGCGGTGAGCCCCCCCATTTTCCGCATCTGCTGGATCTGCGCCTTGAAGTCTTCCAGGTCGAAATCCTTGCCCTTCTTGACCTTGTCGGCCAATTTCTTGGCTTCGGCCAGATCGACGCTGTCCTTCGCCTGCTCGATCAGCGACAGCACGTCGCCCATGCCGAGGATGCGCTGCGCCATGCGCTCGGGGTGGAAGGGCTCGAGGCCGTTGGGTTTTTCGCCGACGCCGATGAACTTGAGCGGCTTGCCGGTGATTTGTCGCACCGACAGCGCCGCGCCGCCGCGCGCGTCGCCGTCGAGCTTGGTCAGCACCACGCCGGTGAGAGGCAGGGCCTCGTTGAAGGCGCGGGCGACGTTGACCGCGTCCTGTCCCTGCATGGCGTCGACTACGAACAGGGTCTCGATGGGTTTCAGCGCGGCGTGCAGCGCGCGGATTTCGTCCATCATCGCCTCGTCAATCGCCAGCCGGCCGGCGGTGTCGACGATGAGCACGTCGTAGAACTGTTTCCTGGCGTGATCCTGCGCGGCGGCGGCGATCTTCAGCGGATCGCGCTCGTCGCCGGCTTCGAAGAAGGCGACGTCGAGCTGTTTGCCCAGTTGCCGCAGCTGGTCGATGGCCGCCGGGCGGTAGACGTCGGCGGAGGCGAGCAGCACCTTTTTCTTGCGGTTTTTCAGCAGCAGCGCGAGCTTGCCCGAGGTCGTCGTCTTGCCCGAGCCTTGCAGGCCCGCCATGAGGATGACGGCGGGCGGCGTCGCCGCGAGATCGAGGTCGGCGTTCGCGCCGCCCATGAGCCGGGTCAGCTCTTCGTGGACGATGCCGATCAGCGCCTGTCCGGGCGTGAGACTTGCCATCACCTCTTGGCCCAGCGCGCGGCCTTTCACCGATTCGATGAAACTCTTGACCACCGGCAGGGCCACATCCGCTTCCAGCAGCGCGAGCCGCACCTGGCGCAGGGTGTCCTGCACGTTGGCTTCGGTGATGCGGGCTTGTCCGCGCAAGGCTTTGACGACGCCGGCAAGGCGTCCGCTGAGGTTTTCTAGCATGGCTTCCTTGTTGCCGCCGGGGGCGGCATGGATAATGGGCTGCTGACGATTCCCCCGCATTTTAACGAATGTCCCCCATTTTGCTGGCTACCCTGTGCGTAAGCGCCCTGTATGGCTGGACGGCCTGGCGGCTGCGCGCGGCGCCGGCCAGTCTGGCCGTCAGCACGGTATTGCCGCTCGCCCTGCTCGGACACGGGGCGCTGATCTATCACTCGGTGCTGGGGCAGGGCGACATCCGGCTGGGCTTCGGCAATTCGCTCTCGACCATCCTCTGGCTGACCGCGCTCATCTACTGGCTGGCCAGCCGGGGTGCGCCGTTGGCGCGTTTGCAGTCCTGGGTGAGCGCTGCGGCGGCGCTCGCCGTCCTGGGGATGCTCGTGTTCGGCGAATCCCATGCGATTCCGAGTTCGCAGGCCCTGGCATTGCGGGCGCACCTGATCGTGGCGTTTCTGGCGTACGGCCTGCTGGCGGTGGCTGCCCTGCATGCGGTGCTGATGACCATGCTCGAAAAACAGTTGCATCGTGGCGCGTCGCTGCGTGACGGCGCCCCCCCGCTGCTGACGCTGGAGGCGATGATGTTCCGCACCATCACCGCGGGTTTCATCCTGCTGACGCTCGCGGTGTTCAGCGGCGTGTTCTTTTCCGAGGAACTGTTCGGCCGGGCGCTGCAGTTCACCCACAAGATCGTGTTCGCCATCCTCTCCTGGCTGGTGTTCGGCGGCTTGCTGCTGGGCCGGCATTTCCGCGGCTGGCGCGGCCGTACCGCGCTCTACTGGACGATCACCGGTTTTACCTTCCTGTTGCTGGCCTATCTGGGGACGCAGTTCGTGCTCGAAGTGATCCTCCATCGCTAGGGATCGGGCTTGGACAGTTTTTCCACCCAAACGCTGTTCATCGCGCTGGCCGTCCTGCTGCTGATCTCGGCCTTCTTTTCGGCATCCGAGACGGCACTGATGGCGATCAACCGCTATCGCCTGCGTCACGCTGCCGAATCGGGCGTGCGCGGCGCGATCCGGGCGCAGGCGCTGTTGAACCAGACCGACAAGCTCCTGGGCGTGATCCTGCTTGGCAACAACCTGGTCAATTCGGCTTCCGGCACACTCTCGGCCGTGCTGGCGATCCGCCTGTTCGGCGACGGCGAACTGGTGCTGTTCGTGGCGACCCTGCTGCTTACCTTCCTGATCCTGGTGTTCAGCGAAGTCACGCCCAAGGTGCTGGGCGCGTCCTTCCCGGAGCGCATCGCCTACCCGGCGACCCTGCTGCTGAAGCCCTTGCTCAGGCTGGCCTATCCGGTGGTGTGGTTCGTCAACCTGTTCGTGCAGGGGATTTTGCGGCTGTTGAGGATCCGGCGGCCGGAGCCCGGGCAGGGCAACAGCCTGGGTCTGGAGGAGCTGCGCACCATCGTGCTCGAATCGTCCGGCCGAATGCCGCGTGAACACCACCGCATCCTCGTCAACCTGCTGGAACTGGAGGACATCACCGTCGACGACGTGATGACGCCGCGCAACCAGATCGAGGCCATCGACATCGAGGACGACCCCGAACGCCTGCGCCAGCAAATCGCCACCAGCCATCACACCCGTCTGGTCGTGCAGCAGGGCTCGCCCGACAACCTGCTGGGGGTGCTGCACGTTCGCCGCGTCCTGCATGCACTGACGGGCGAGCAGCTCGACCCCGAAATGCTCAAGGAAAATCTGGAAGCGCCTTATTTCGTGCCGGCAGGGACCCCGCTGTTCACCCAGCTGCGCAATTTCCAGCGCGCCCGGCGGCGGCTGGCGCTGGTGGTGGACGAGTACGGCGAATTGCTGGGGCTGGTGACGCTGGAAGACCTGCTGGAGGAGATGGTCGGCGAATTCACCACCCAGGCGCCTTCCGACATGGGGTATTTGCGGCGTGACGCCGACGGCAGCTGGCTGGCCGAAGGCAGCGTGCTGCTGAGGCATCTCAACCGCAAGCTGGGGCTCGACCTGCCGCTGGACGGCCCCAAGACCCTCAACGGCTTGCTGCTGGAGCAATTCGAGGACATTCCGGAGGCGGGGGTGAGCATCAAGCTCGGCGACGTGCCGGTGGAAATCGTGCAGACCCAGGACCGCGCGGTGAAGATGGCGCGCATTCTTCTCCCCGAACGCAAGGCGACGCCGGAAAACCGCTCAACTTAGCCGGAATATCGCCGTAATGGCCTGTGATGTCCCCTCCGGCTTGTGGCAGGCTGGTCGGGGCGATATTCTCGAACGGGTTTTTTGTCTGGAACGAAGCTATGGCTGCTGTGACAAATAGCATCAATCTCACCGGGCTGGCGCGTGCCATGGTCAACCATGGCTGGCTGTCGGAGGACGAGGCCGGGAACGTGTGGAAGCGCGCGAGCCAGTCGGGCGATTCCTTCGTGACCGAACTGGTGCGCGGCAAGCGTTTCAAGGCCGAGCAGATCGCCGAGTTCGCAGCCGCGTCGTTCGGTTACCCCTTCCTGGACTTGAACGCCATGGATCCGGACAGCCTGCCGCAGGGCTTGCTGGACCCCAAGCTGATGCAGAAACGACGGGTCGTCGCGCTCTACCAGCGCGGCAACAAGCTGTATGTCGGAACGTCCGATCCGACCCAGTTGCAGACGCTCGACGAGGTGAAATTCCAGACCGGCCAGGCGGTCGAGCCGGTGATCGTCGAGGATGACAAGCTCGGCAAGCTGATCGAAAAGGTCGGCGAAGTCGCCGACAACACCCTGGCGGTGCTCAACGCCGAGGACCTCAACCTCGATTTTGCCGACGAGGAAAGCGCTGCCGCCCAGCAGGACACCGGCGGCATCGAGATCGACGACGCGCCGGTGGTGCGCTACCTGCAGAAGATCATGCTCGACGCGATCAACGTCGGCGCCTCGGACATCCACTTCGAACCCTACGAGAAGTTCTACCGCATCCGCTACCGGCGCGACGGCATCCTGTACGAGGTCGCGCAGCCACCGATGGCGATCAAGGACAAGGTCGCCTCGCGCATCAAGGTGCTGTCGCGGCTGGACATTTCCGAAAAGCGCGTGCCGCAGGACGGCCGCATGAAAATGGTGCTGTCCAAAAGCCGCGCCATCGATTTTCGCGTCAGCACCCTGCCCACGCTGTACGGCGAAAAGATCGTCATGCGGATTCTCGACCCGTCGAGCGCGCAGCTCGGGATCGAGGCGCTGGGCTACGAGCCGTGGCAGAAGGAGCAACTGCTGAGCGCGGTACAGCGTCCGTACGGCATGGTGCTGGTGACCGGGCCGACCGGTTCGGGCAAGACCGTGTCGCTGTATACCTGTCTCAACATCCTCAACAAGCCCGACGTCAACATCTCCACCGCGGAAGACCCGGCGGAAATCCAGCTCCCGGGCATCAACCAGGTCAACGTCAACGACAAGGCGGGGCTCACGTTCTCGGCGGCGCTCAAATCCTTCCTGCGGCAGGATCCCGACGTCATCATGGTCGGCGAAATCCGCGACCTGGAAACCGCCGACATCGCCATCAAGGCCGCGCAGACCGGTCACATGGTGATGTCCACCCTGCACACCAACGATGCGCCCGGCACGCTCACCCGCCTGTTGAACATGGGCGTGGCGCCGTTCAACGTCGCCTCCTCGGTGATCCTGATTACGGCGCAGCGCCTCGCGCGTCGCCTGTGCAATTGCAAGCAGACCGCGGATATCCCGCGCGAAGCCTTGCTGGCGGCGGGCTTCACCGAGGAACAGCTCGACGGTAGCTGGAAGCCCTACAAGCCCGTTGGCTGCGACCTCTGCGGCGGCACCGGCTACAAGGGGCGGGTCGGCATCTATCAGGTCATGCCGATCACCGACGCGATGACGCGCATCATCCTGAAAGGCGGCAACGAGTCGGACATTGCCGACCAGGCCCGGCGCGAAGGCGTGCTCGATCTGCGCCAGGCGGGCCTTCTGAAAGTGAAAGCCGGACTCACCTCGCTGGAAGAGGTCGAGGCCGTCACCAATCTCTAAGGAATCATAGCTATGGCTACAGCGGCAAAGGCAGTCAAGGACGCCACCTTCCTGTGGGAAGGCATGGACAAGCGCGGCAAGAAGGTCAAGGGCCAGATGCTTGCCGGCGGCGAGGCCGTGGTCAATTCGCTGCTGCGCAAGCAGGGCATCACCGTCACCAAGGTCAAGAAGCAGAGCGCGCTTTTCAGCGGCGCCAAGAAAATCACCGACAAGGACGTTACCCTCTTCACGCGCCAGCTGGCCACCATGATGAAGGCGGGCGTGCCGCTGCTGCAATCCTTCGACATCGTCGGGCGCGGCCATTCCAATCCCTCGATGCAGCGCCTGCTGGCCGAGATCAAGGCGGATATCGAAAAGGGCAGCAGCCTCACCCAGGCGTTCGGACGCCATCCGCTGTATTTCGATGCGCTCTTCTGCAACCTCGTCGGCGCCGGCGAAGCCGCCGGCATCCTGGAATCCGTGCTCGACCGGCTGGCGGTGTACAAGGAGAAGATCCTCGCCATCAAGAGCAAGATCAAGTCGGCCCTGTTCTATCCGATCTCGATCATCGTTGTCGCCTTCGTCATCACCGCCATCATCATGATTTTCGTGATCCCGGCGTTCAAGGAACTGTTCTCCAGCTTCGGCGCCGACCTGCCGGGGCCGACGCTGGTCGTGATGGCGATCTCGGACTTTTTCGTCAAATGGTGGTGGGCGATCTTCGGCGCGATCGGCGGCGGGCTGTACGCCTTCCTCCAAGCGTGGAAGCGCTCGAAGAAGGTGCAGATGACGATGGACCGGCTCATGCTCAAGCTGCCGATCTTCGGGCCTGTGATCGAAAAGGCCACCATCGCGCGCTGGACGCGCACGCTCTCGACCATGTTCGCCGCCGGCGTGCCGCTGGTCGAGGCGCTCGAATCGGTCGGCGGGGCGTCGGGCAACCAGGTGTTCGTCGAGGCCACCGCCAAGATCCGCAGCGAAGTCTCCACCGGCACTGCGCTCACGGTAGCAATGCAGAATACCGGCAAGTTTCCCAACATGGTGCTGCAGATGACGTCGATCGGCGAGGAGTCCGGCTCGCTCGATTCCATGCTGGGCAAGGTCGCCGACTTCTACGAAGCCGAGGTGGACGACGCCGTCGAGGCGCTGTCGAGCCTGATGGAGCCGATGATCATGGTGGTGCTGGGCACGCTCATCGGCGGCATGGTCATCGCCATGTACCTGCCGATCTTCAAGATGGGCTCGGTGGTTTGATGGACCTGTTGCTTGCCGAACCAGCCCTCCTCGCAGGGCTGGTTTTTTTATTGGGGCTGCTGGTGGGCAGCTTTCTCAATGTCGTCATCCACCGCCTGCCCAGGATGCTGGAAACCGAATGGCAGGCGCAGTGCGCCGAACTGCGCGGCGAGCCACCGCAGGAGGCAGCGCGCTACAACCTGGCGACGCCGCGTTCGGCCTGCCCCGCCTGCGGTCACGCCATCACCGCGCTGGAAAACATCCCGATCCTGTCCTGGCTGTGGCTGCGCGGCCGTTGCTCGGCCTGCGGCACCGCGATCAGCGCACGTTATCCGCTGGTCGAACTGCTGACCGGCCTGCTGTCCGCCGCCGTCGCCTGGAAGTGGGGGGCGAGCCTTGAAACCGCGGGTGCGCTGCTGCTGGTATGGGCGCTGATCGCGCTTGCCTTCATCGACCTCGACACGACGCTTCTGCCCGACAGCCTCACCTTGCCCCTGATCTGGCTGGGCTTGCTGTTCAACCTCGGCGGCCATTTCGCCAGCCTGTCTGACGCAGTCGTCGGCGCCGTCGCCGGTTATCTCGCGCTGTGGTCGGTGTACTGGCTGTTCAAGCTTGTCACCGGCAAGGAAGGCATGGGCTACGGCGACTTCAAGCTGCTGGCGGCGATCGGCGCCTGGCTCGGTTGGCAGCTGCTGCCGGTGACGATTCTGTTGTCGTCGGTGGTCGGCGCGGCGGTCGGCATCGCCCTGATCGTCTTCGTCAAGCACGACCGCCGCGTGCCGATTCCCTTCGGACCCTATCTCGCCGGCGGCGGGCTGGTGGCGCTGTTCTTCGGCGCCGACCTCACCCGGGCCTATCTCGCGCAGCTCTGATGTTCGTCGTCGGCCTCACCGGCGGCATCGGCTCGGGCAAGTCCGCCGTGGCCGAGCGTTTTGCCCGGCTGGGCGTGCCGGTGATCGATACCGACGTCATCGCGCGCGAGCTGACCGCGCCGGGGGGCGTGGCGCTGCCGGCAATCCGCGCGCGTTTCGGCGACGGCGTCTTCGACCCGGCGGGCGCGCTCGACCGGGCGGCCCTGCGCCGGCGCGTGTTTCAGGATGCGGGTGAGCGGGCGACGCTGGAGTCCATCCTGCACCCGCTGATCCGGCAGGAAGTCGAACGCCAGATCGCCGCCGCATCCGCGCCATACTGCCTGCTCGTGGTGCCGCTGCTGGTCGAGACCGGCGCCTACCGCGACATCGTGCGGCGCGTGCTGGTGGTCGAATGCCCCGAGGCGACACGCGTTGTCCGGGTGATGGCGCGAAGCGGCCTGTCGCGCGAAGAAGTCGAGGCTATCGTCGCGGCGCAGGCGAGCGATGCGGCGCGGCGCGCGGCGGCCGACGACGTCATCGTCAACACCGGCGCTCTCGATGTGCTCGACGGTGCAGTGGCAAGGCTGCACGCGCGCTACCTCGCGCTCGCGGAATCCGCCCCGAGGCTTTGAATTTCAGTCGCGAGCGGCGACAATGCACGGGAACTTGCCTGTGCCGCGCGGCGTGATCCACTACGAATATCCCCTCTCCGAACGCATCCGCACCCTGCTGCGGCTGGAAGACCTGTTCGAACGCTTCGACGCGTTTGCCGCGTCGTCCCTGCCGCCCGCCCATCACGCGGCGCTCCTGACCCTGTTCGAACTCGCCGAAGTGGCGGCGCGCGCCGACCTGAAGACCGACCTGCTGCAGGAACTCGACCGCCAGAAAACCGCGCTCGCGGCCTTGCGCGGCAACCCGCGCGTAGAAGCCGGAACGCTGGAATCGGTGCTGGCCGCCATCGACGCGGCGCATATAGGCATACATCAATTGCCGGGCAAGGTCGGCCAGCACCTGCGCGACGACGAGTGGCTGATGGCGATCAAGCAGCGCGCGAACATTCCGGGGGGCATGTGCGAGTTCGACCTGCCGTCCTACCACCACTGGCTGCACCGCCACGTCGAGGCGCGCAAGCGCGAACTCAACGACTGGATGGCGCCCTTCGCGCCGATCCGCTCGGCGGTCGAGATCGTGCTGGGGCTCTTGCGCGACAGCGGCCGACCGGAAATGCAGCACACCGACACCGGCAGCTACCAGCGCATGCTCGAATCGCGCAACCCGCAGCTGATCCGCGTCACGCTGACCGATGCGGTGCCCTGCGTGCCCGAAATCTCGGCCAACAAATACATGCTCAACATCCGCTTCGTCCATGCCGGTGGCGGTCAGGGGCGCGCCTGCACCGACCAGCCGATCGATTTCGATCTCACCTTTTGCACGCTGTGAAGCCGCCCGTCGTCACCTGTCCCACCTGCGGCGCATCCGTGCGCTGGACCGCCGAAAACCCGTGGAAGCCTTTTTGCAGCGAGCGCTGCAAGCTCATCGACCTGGGGCACTGGGCCACCGAGAAATATCGCGTGCCGGCGGAAACGCCGCCGGACGAGGACGCGCCGCCCGATGCCGACGGGCGGCCGCAGTGAGGCTTATTTCCTGTAGGTCTTGACGCCGTTGGGGGTGCCGAGCAGCAGCACGTCGGCCCCACGGCGCGCGAACAGGCCGTTCGTCACCACGCCGACGATCTGGTTGATCGCGGTTTCCAGCGACACCGGGTCGACGATGGACAGGCCATGCACGTCGAGAATGAGGTTGCCGTTGTCGGTGGTGAAGCCTTCGCGCAGGCGCGGCTGGCCGCCCAGCTTGACCAGTTCGCGCGCCACGTACGAGCGCGCCATCGGAATCACCTCCACCGGCAGCGGGAACTTGCCGAGAACGCCGACCAACTTGGATTCGTCGCAAATGCAGATGAACTGCTTGCTGCATGCGGCCACGATCTTCTCGCGCGTCAGCGCGCCGCCGCCGCCCTTGATCATGGCGAAGTGCTCGGTGATTTCGTCGGCGCCGTCGACGTAGATTTCGAGTTCGCCCACGCTGTTGAGGTCGAGCACCTGGATGCCGTGGCTTTTCAGGCGCGTGGCGGTGGCTTCGCTGCTGGCCACGGCGCCGTCGATGCGGCCTTTGACTTCGGCCAGCGCGTCGATGAAATAGTTGGCGGTGGAACCCGTGCCCACGCCGATGATGCCACCCCGGGCGTATTCCACCGCGGCACGTGCCACGGCCTGTTTCATTTCGTCTTGCGTCATGATGTCTTCGTCCGTTTCGAGTAGCCGGCTAAGATAGCGGCATCGCAGCCATTTATCAAACCCGGTCATGAGCCAGCCCGACGACTACCTCGAACGCATCCTGACTTCGCGCGTCTACGACGTGGCGGTCGAATCGCCGCTGGATGCCGCCCACAATCTGTCGCGCCGGCTGGGCAACCAGATTTTGCTTAAACGCGAAGACTTGCAGCCGGTGTTCTCGTTCAAGTGCCGTGGCGCCTACAACAAGATGGCGATGCTGAAACCCGCGCAGGTCGCGCGCGGCGTGGTCGCGGCCTCGGCCGGAAACCACGCGCAGGGCGTGGCGCTCGCCGCGCAAAAACTTGAGGTCAAGGCGACCATCGTGATGCCGGCGACCACGCCGAAAATCAAGGTCGACGCCGTCGCCGCGCGCGGCGCGCAGGTCATCCTGCATGGCGACAACTACGACGAGGCCTGCGCGCACGCCACCCAGCTGGCCAAGGAAGCGCGCGCGACCTTCGTCCATCCCTACGACGATCCCGACGTGATCGCCGGCCAGGGCACGGTGGCGATGGAGCTCCTGCGCCAGCACCCGGGGACCATCCATTCGGTCTACATCCCGGTCGGCGGCGGCGGGCTCATCGCCGGCATGGCCGCCTACATCAAGCGGCTGCGGCCGGAGATCAAGATCGTCGGCGTCGAACCCGAGGACGCCGACGCGATGGCGCGCTCGCTGTGCAAGGGCGAGCGCGTCACCCTGCCGCGCGTCGGCATCTTCGCCGACGGCGTGGCGGTGAAGAAGGTCGGCAAGGAAACCTTCCGCCTGGCGCAGCTCTATGTGGACGAAATCATCCGCGTCAACAACGACGCCATCTGCGCGGCGATCAAGGACGTGTTCGAGGATACCCGTTCGATCCTGGAGCCGGCCGGCGCACTGTCGGTCGCGGGGCTAAAGGCCGCGATTGCCGGCGACCGGCTGCGCGGCAAGACGCTGGTCGCGGTGGCCTCGGGCGCCAACATGAACTTCGACCGCCTGCGTCACATCGCCGAGCGCGCCGAGCTGGGCGAGAAACGCGAGGCCGTGCTCGCCGTCACCATTCCAGAAACGCCGGGCAGCTTCAAGGCGTTTTGCAGCCTGCTTGGTGCGCGCAACATTACCGAGTTCAACTATCGCTACTCCGACCCGAAGCTTGCGCGCGTCTTCGTCGGCCTGTCGGTGCCGGGCGCGGGCGAAGGCGCGCGCTTGGTCGAGACGCTGGGCCGGCATGGCCTGACAGCGATCGATCTCACCGACAACGAAATGGCCAAGCTGCACGTGCGCCATCTGGTCGGCGGGCGCGCACCCGAGGCGGACAATGAAGTGTTGTACCGCTTCGAATTCCCCGAGCGGCCGGGCGCGCTGATGCAGTTTCTGCAAAGCATGAGCACGGGCTGGAACATCAGCCTGTTCCATTACCGCAACCACGGCGCCGACTATGGCCGCGTGCTGGTGGGCATCCAGGTGCCGGACAAGGAAAAGCCCAGCTTCCAGAAATTTCTGGACGGACTGGGCTACCGGTACTGGGACGAATCCCGCAATCCGGCCTACAAGCTGTTTCTCGCCTGATTCATTTCTTTGCGCCGCAGGTGTTCATGCCGATCAGGCCGTAGGCGGGGCAGAACTTTAAGATCCCGGTGGCGAGCGGCACGACGCCGATCCACGCCCAGACGGGGCCGCCGGTCAGCGCCCAGAGGATGAGGGCGAGGCCGGCGATGATGCGGACGACGCGGTCGATGCTTCCAACATTGCAAGTCATGGTGTGCTCCTGAAAGTTGCGGGGCCTCGGTCGAGGTGTCCGCAGAATAGGGCGCCGCATTCGCCCTGTCTGTGACGTGCGTCACCGAAGGCTCAGGCTTCGGCGTGCAGCCGGGCACGGTCGGTTACCGTCACGCGGCCGCGGCCGAGCGCGATGCACCCCGCGTCTTCCAGTTTCTTCAGGGCACGGCTCACCGCCTCGCGGCTGGCGCCGATCTGCGCAGCGAGGCGTTCGTGGGTCACCGCCAGCACACCTTCCGGCGCGTCCAGCAGCACCGCGGCCAGACGCCGCGTCAGCGAACGGAAGGCGAGTTCTTCCACGCGCTGCATCATGCCGGCCAGGCGTTCGGCGAACAGGCCGAACACGTAGTGCCGGAACGGCGGATGCGCGGCGATCAGGGTGTCGAACATGTCCTGCGGCAGGGCGGCGAGCACGACGTCGCCGGTGGCGATGCCGCGCGCGGAATACGCCGCGCTGCCCAGCAGGCAGCTGGTGCTGACGATGCACGACTCGCCCGGATGCACCCGGTAGAGCTCGATCTCGTGGCCGTCCGGCGTGGCACGCATCACCTGGATTTCACCCGACAGCAGCAGCGGAAAGGCGCGACAGGGATCGCCCGCGGCGAACAGCTCCCCGTCGCGCGGTACGCGATGCCAGGCCAGCGACTGCATCAGGCGCGCGTGCAGCGACGCATCCAGTCCGCGCAGGGCGGGGAAGACTTCCAGCAGGCGGGTGGCGTCAGGCACGCGGTTGGAGGTGTTGGCCATGGGCGCGCGGGCGGGCATGCATCGTCGATACGGGGGCTGCGGGTCGGGCGGCGTGGCGGACATGTTACCCTCGCAACCATGTTTCGATTGATCTGTTTTGTCGTACTGGGGGTGCTGTCGGCGTCGCCCGCCACAGCCGACCCTGGCGATGGAGACGTGATGCGCGCGCGCGCCGCCTACGTCGAGCGCAAGCCGGCGGCGTTCGAGCGTGCCGCACGCGACGTGCCGCCTGGCCACGTGCTGGCGCCGTATGTCGAGTACTGGCGGCTGATGCTGACCGGCCGCAGCGACGACGCCGGCATTGCCGCTTTTCTGGCGCGCTACCCCGGCACCTTCATGGCCGAGGCGGTACGCGCCGACTGGCTGAAAACCCTCGGGGCGCGCGCCGACTGGGCGCGCTATCTGGACGAATACCCGCGCCTGGAAAAACCGGACACCGCGCACCAGTGCTACGCCTACCGCGCCGAATGGGCGCAGGGCAACCGCAGCCACATCCGCGAGGCCGTGGCCCTGTGGTTCACCGGCCGCGACCTGCCCGGCGCCTGCACGCCGCTGTTCTCGCAACTGATCGAGGCAGGCTTCATCCGCGAGGAGGACGTCTGGCGGCGCCTGCGGCTCGCGCTCGAAGCGGGCAATCCCGGGGTCGCGCGCGTGGTGTCGAACGCGCTGCCCGAAGCCCATCGACCGGCGCCTGCGCTGTTCGAACGCGTTTCGCGCGAGCCGGCGCGGCTGCTCGCGTCCGGCCTGGATGCCAGCCGGCGCGGCGACCGTGAGCTGGCCCTGTACGCGATCGAGCAGCTGGCACGCAAGGATTCGGCGACGGCAGCGCGTGCGCTCGCCGACTGGTCGGCGCGACTGAAGGCAGAAGAGCGGCAGATTGCCAGGGCGCGGCTGGCGACCTGGGCGGCGCGGCGTCACGAACCTGTCGCGCTTGCCTGGTTTGCCGAGGCGGGCCGGCTCGCGCTCAACGACGCGCAGCGCGAATGGTGGGCACGCGCGGCGCTGCGCGCGGGCGACTGGAGCGCGGTG
>JAIWOS010000043.1 GCA_020217265.1 Thiobacillus sp.
GCCTTGAACAGCAGGAACCAGGCGCCGACCGGGCCGTAGCCGTCCTTGAAGCGGGCGGGCACGAAGCGGTTTTCCATCATGGTCAGCTCGGCGCCGGCTTCGGCAGCCATAGCGTAGGTCGAACCGGCGTTCCACACCGGGTACCAGGCACGGCCGGTACCTTCACCCACGGAGCGCGGACGGAAGATGTTCACGCAGCCGCCGGCAGCCAGCAGGATGGCCTTGGCCTTGAACACGTAGACCTTGTGTTCGCGGGTCGAGAAACCGACGGCGCCGGCGATGCGGTTGGGGTCGTTCTTGTCGTTGACCAGCTTGACGATGAACACGCGCTCCTGGATGCGGTCCATGCCGAGCGCCTTCTTGGCGGCCTCAGCGACGATCCACTTGTAGGATTCGCCGTTGATCATGATCTGCCACTTGCCCGAGCGCACCGGCTTGCCGCCGTCTTTCAGCGCGGGCAGACCTTGCGAGCCGTCGTGGCGTTCGCCGTTTTCGTCGGTTTTCCAGATCGGCAGGCCCCATTCTTCGAACAGGTGCACCGAGTCATCCACATGACGGCCGAGGTCGTAGGCGAGGTCGTCGCGGGTGATGCCCATCAGGTCGTTGGAGACCATGCGGGCGTAGTCGGCGGGATCCTGCTCGGTGCCGATGTAGGTGTTGATCGCGGACAGGCCCTGCGCCACGGCGCCGGAACGGTCCATCGCGGCCTTGTCGACCAGCTTGATCTTGAGATCCATTCCGAGTTCAGCCTTGGCGGCGTCCGCCCAGCGCATGACTTCGTAACCGGCGCCGCAACATGCCATGCCGCCGCCGATCAGGAGGATGTCGACTTCCTCCTGGACTACTTCGGGATTGCCAAATTCTCCAGCCATTTTCAGTACCTCTCTCAATTACTTGCGAATCAGTTCAGCAGGATTGCCGGCACGGTAGCCCTTGGTAATGCCGCCGTCGACCGAACCGGTGAAGAAACCGCTGTTCATGATGTCAGCCAGTTTGGCCGTCGGCTTGCCGCCGTAGGGGTCGATCGAGCCTTCGGGCGTGGTGCGGATCGGGAACTTGAAACGCTTCAGGGTGCCGTTGCGGAACTTGATGGTCCACATGATGGAATCGGAACCGCGCAGGGGCTGCACCATGCCGCCCAGGGGCACGACGTCAGCGTAGTGGCGGGCTTCGATCGCCTGCTGCGGGCAGATCTTCACGCAGGAATAGCATTCCCAGCACTGCTCGGGCTCCTGGTTGAAGGCGCGCATGGCGTGGCCGGTTTCGGAACCGTCCTTGTCCAGCTTCATCAGGTCGTGCGGGCAGATGTACATGCAGGCGGTCTTGTCCTGACCTTTGCAGCCATCGCACTTGTCGGTACGAACATAGGTTGGCATTGATAAGTCTCCTAGTTAGCTAACTCCGCGTACGTCGCGGTCCGTATCAGAACCTCTACCTGACCTTGGCCGGGGCGTTTCGCGAGTCCGCTTCCGGCAGGTTTAAGTCCTTAATTCTTCGTCAAGCGGCCGAATGGCCTTTCAGTTCGATCTTGACGTTTTGTTCGGCCGAAAGACCGGCGTAGTATTTCTTGAGCACGTTGGCCACTTCGGGGCGCGAGAATTCAACCGGCAGATCCTGGCCTTCGGACAGCATGGCGCGCACCTTGGTGCCGGACAGCAGGATGCGGTCGTCCTTGGTGTGCGGACAGGTACGCTGGCTGGCCATGCCACCGCATTTCTTGCACCAGAAGGTCCAGTCGATGTTCATGTTGACGGTCTCGAGCGAGCCCTTGGGAATCTCGTCGAAGATCTTCTGCGCGTCGAACGGGCCGTAGTAGTCGCCCACGCCGGCGTGGTCGCGGCCGACGATGAGGTGAGAGCAGCCGTAGTTCTGGCGGAACAGGGCGTGCAGCAGGGCCTCGCGCGGACCGGCGTAGCGCATGTCGAGCGGGTAGCCGGCCTGGATCACGGTATTGGGGGCGAAGTAGTTGTCGATCAGGGTGGCGATGGCCTCGCTGCGGACTTCGGCCGGGATGTCGCCGGGCTTCAAGGCACCCAGGAGCGAGTGGATGAGCACGCCGTCCATGGTCTCGATGGCGATCTTGGCCAAGTACTCGTGCGAGCGGTGCATCGGGTTGCGGGTCTGGAAGGCGGCGACCTTGGACCAGCCCATCTTCTCGAACGCGGCGCGGGTTTCGGCGGGGGTCATGAACTGGTCGCCGTACTCTTCCTTGAAGGTGCCGGTGGACAGAACCTTGACCGGGCCGGCCAGGTTGTACTTGCCCTGGGCCATTACCATCTTCACGCCGGGGTGCTCGAGGTCGGTGGTCTTGTAGACCTGCATGCACTCGTGCGCCTTGTCGATGGTGTATTTCTCGGTGATCTTCATGGTGCCCATCAGCGCACCGTTGTCGCCGTCGACCAGCGCGACCTCGTCGCCGGCCTTGAGCGTTTCGTCGTCGGTCGAGAGGGTGACGGGAATCGGCCAGAACAGGCCCGAAGCCATCTTGAAGCCGTCGCAGATGCCCTCCCAGTCGGCGTGGGTCATGAAGCCGTCCAGCGGCGTGAAGCCGCCGATGCCCATCATGATGAGGTCGCCGGTTTCCCGCGAAGTCATCTTGACCTTGGGCAGTGAAGCGGCGCGGGCTTTTTCGGCCTCCAGCGCGGCACCGGTGAGCAACAGGGGTTTGAGTTCGCCGCCACCGTGGGGGCGTACCAGTTTGGACATGCTGTCTCCTCAGACTTTATGGGGGTATTCGAAGTGCAAAGCAGCATAGCACCGGGGGTGGGGGCTGAATAATGCTTTATTTTTATTTGAGGATAAGCGGGTTTGATATTGCGCAAGCGCGTGAAAAAGCCCGGCGTTGCCGGGCTTTTTTGTTTTGTAAACAGTGGCTTAGGCGTCGAAGAAGGCTGGCATGTCGGTCTGTTCGGTCTTGATGACGTCGACCCACGCCGGCTTGGTGTCGCCGCCGGCGGCGGCCAGTTTTTTGGTTTCTTCGTAAAGCATTTTCCAGCGGTTGTAGAGGCAATCGCTGACCTTGCGCATGCCGGCGTCGAAGTAGGAGTTGTGCAGGTCGCCGATGGTGCGGGTGAAGGACTCCATCTGTTCGAGCAGGTTGTGCGGGTAGCCGTGGCGGTTGGGGTCGGCGTACTTGACCATTTCGCGCTTGACCGCCCGGATGAAGACTTTTTGCCCTTCGGTGAGGTCGGCTTCGGTGCGCGGTGTGCCGCCGTAATTCATCACCTCGTGGATGAAACCGTTGAGGCGTTCGCCGAAATCGAAATTGGCGTAGTCGATATTTTGCATACATCCTCCTGAAATTCGTGAAGCTTGCATGTGGTGCGATGGATCGCGCGCTTCATCCTACGCCGCGCAGGGGGCGTGTCCAGCGAGTACTTAACCAGATACTAATGATCAGCGCTTAAGTCCTTGAATCCAGCGAGAATAAATTTTGTCGGCCAGACCGTGGAGGCGCTCGGCGCGCGCGTCGACGTCATGCAGGATGGCCGCGGGCGTCTGCACGGCGGGGCTGTCGCTGGCGGCGATTTCGGCCGCGCCGTTGTCGCACCAGCTGGCAATCAGCTCGGGCGTCATCTCGACGTGACATTGCATGCCGAGATGACGGTCGTCGAGGACGAAGGCCTGATTGGCGCAGTGGTCGCTTTCGAGGATGCGCACCGCGCCAGGCGGCAGGCTGAAAGTCTCGCCGTGCCAGTGGAAGGCCGGGGTGGGTTCGGTGAGGTCGCCCAGCCAGGGGTGCGCGGCCGCGGGATCGGTGACGCGCACGTCGCCCCAGCCGATTTCCTTGACCGGGTTGGCGCCGACGTTGCCGCCCAGGGCTTTCGACATGAGTTGCCCGCCGAGGCAATGGCCAATGACGGGAATGCCGGTGGCGACGGCCTGGCGGATCAGCGCGAGCACCGGAGGAATCCAGGGCAGGTCATCGTTCACGCTCATCGGCCCGCCCATCAAGCACAGGCCGGAAACGCCGTTAAGGGAGTCGGGCACGGCGTCGCCGGCGTCGATGCGCACCAGTTTCCAGGGGATGTCGTGGCGATCCAGGAAGGTGGAGAAGTAGCCCGGCCCCTCGGTCGGGGAATGTCGAAAAACCAGAACAGGATCCATGATGCCCCTCAAACATAAAACACTCGCGCTCATCTTACTTCTCGGCGGCGCGGCCAGCACGGCCGCGTGGGCAACCAGCGTGTCGGTGATTGGGCTGTTCAAGGACAAGGCCATCGTCAGCATCGACGGCGGCAAGCCGCGCACGCTCAGCGCCGGCCAGACCGTGCAGGGAGTGCGGCTGCTGTCCGCGAACTCCGACAGCGCGAGTTTCGACGTGGACGGCACGCGCCGTACGCTGGGCATGGGGCAGTCGTTCGCCGGCGGCGCGACGGATGCGCGCCAGAGCGTGTCGCTCACCGCCGACGCGCGCGGGCATTTCGCGGCGGCAGGCTCGGTGAACGGCTATCCCATGACCTTTCTCGTCGATACGGGCGCGACCTCGGTGGCCATCAATGCCGCCGATGCGAAGCGGCTCGGCGTGGATTACCGGGCGGGGCAGGCGACCGGGGTGAATACGGCGGCGGGCGTGGTGCCGGCCTGGCGCGTCAAGTTCAATACGGTCAAGATCGGCGGCATTGCGGTGAATCAGGTGGACGGCATGGTGGTGGAAAGCGGTCTGTCGGTGCCGCTGCTGGGCATGAGTTTCCTCAACCGCATGGAAATGAAGCGCGACGGGCAGACGATGACGCTGACACAGCGGTATTGAGATCGTGTCTCCCAGCAAAAAGGCCGGCGCATGCGCCGGCCTTTTTGCTGGAACAATCCCGGCTCAAACGGCGCGCTTGTTCTTCTCGATCAGTGCATAGGCCGAGTGGTTGTGAATGGACTCGAAGTTCTCCGCCTCGACCACGTAGGCGTCGATCAGCGGCTCGGCGTCCATGGCGGCGGCGACGTCGCGCACAATGTCCTCGACGAACTTGGGATTGTCGTAGGCGCGCTCGGTGATGTATTTCTCGTCGGGGCGTTTCAAGAGGCTGTAGAGTTCGCACGAGGCCTGTGCCTCGATCTTCTTGACCAGGTCCTCGATCCACAGGAAACCGCGGGTTTGCGCGCTGACGGTGACGTGCGAGCGCTGGTTGTGGGCGCCGTAGTCGGATATTTTTTTCGAGCACGGACACAGTGAGGTTACGGGCACCACGACCTTGGTGGTGTGGGTGTACTTGCCGTTCTCGACGGCGCCGACGAAGGTGACTTCGTAATCGAGCAGGCTTTGCACGCCGGACACGGGCGCGGTCTTGTTGATGAAGTAGGGGAAGCTCATTTCGATGTAGCCCGATTCGGCTTCCAGGCGCTCGACCATCTGGCGCAGCATGTCTTCGAAGTTCTCGATGGAGATCTCGCGCTCGCGCGTGTTGAGAATCTCGATGAAGCGCGACATGTGCGTGCCCTTGAAATTGTGCGGCAGGTACACGTACATGTTGAAGGTCGCGATGGTGTGCTGCACGCCGTCGCTCTTGTCGGCCACGCGAACGGGGTGGCGGATGCTCTTGATGCCGACCTTGTTGATGGCGATCTGCCGCATGTCGGCCGAGCTTTGCACGTCGGGCATGCAAACGGCAGTGTCGCAAATCTGGTTCATGGCAGGCTCCTTGGTTCGATTCCGGCGCCACAGGGTTTCTTGGCGACGCACAATTTAGACTAAGTATAAACCGCGTGAATGGTTGAGCAAAATACTCGGTTAATGAGTGTGCGAACGCACGGCGGATTCGATGCCTGCAGCGTCGAGTCCGCACTCGGCCAGGAGCTTCTGCGCATCGCCGTGTTCGACGAAACGGTCGGGCAGACCCAGGTGCATCAGCGCGACCGTGATGCCGGCCGCGGCCAGCGCTTCGGCCACGCCCGCGCCTGCACCGCCCGCCACCGCGTTTTCTTCCAGCGTCACCAGCAGCCGGTGGCTTGCGGCGAGTTCGCGCAAGAGGTCGAGATCGAGCGGTTTCACGAAACGCATGTCGGCGACCGTGGCGTCGAGCGCTTCTGCAGCGGCGAGCGCGGGCGTGACCAGGCTGCCGAAGGCGATCAGCGCTACGCCACGCCCCTGCCGGCGCACCACGCCCTTGCCGACGGGCAGCGGTTCGAGCGCGGGATCGATGACGGCGCCGCTGCCGCCACCGCGCGGGTAGCGTACGGCCGACGGGCCATTGTGCTGATAGGCGGTCGTCAGCAGGCGCCGGCATTCGTTTTCGTCCGACGGTGCCGCGATGAGGAGGTTGGGCACGCAGCGCAGGAAGGAGAGATCGAAGCTGCCGGCGTGCGTGGGGCCGTCGGCGCCGACCAGTCCTGCGCGGTCGATGGCGAGCATCACCGGCAGGTTCTGCAGCGCAATGTCGTGGATGAGCTGGTCGTAGGCGCGCTGCAAAAAGGTCGAGTAGATCGCCACCACGGGTTTCACGCCTTCACAGGCCAGGCCCGCGGCAAAGGTGAGCGCGTGCTGCTCGGCGATGCCGACGTCGAAATAGCGTTTCGGGTAGTCCTGCGAGAAGCGCACCAGGCCCGAGCCCTCGCGCATCGCGGGCGTGATGCCGACGAGCCGGGAGTCGGCCGCGGCCATGTCGCACAGCCAGTCGCCGAATACCTGGGTGTAGGTGGGCTTGCCGCCGATCTTGTCGGCGACGCCTGCGGCAGGATCGAAGCGCGCGACGCCGTGGTAGAGGCAGGGGTTGGTCTCGGCCGGCGCGTAGCCCTTGCCCTTTTTGGTGACGACGTGCAGGAACTGCGGGCCGTCGAGCTGCTTGATGTTGGCGAGCGTGTCGAGCAGCACGTCGAGATCGTGGCCGTCGATGGGGCCGATGTAGTTGAAGCCGAATTCCTCGAACAGCGTGCCGGGCGTGACCATGCCCTTCATGTGCTCCTCGGCGCGCTTGGCGAGTTCGCGGATCGGAGGCGCCACCGATAGCACCTTCTCGCCGGCGCGGCGCGCCGCGGCGTAGAACTTGCCCGACATCAGCCGCGCGAGGTAGTTGTTGAGCGCACCCACATTGGGCGAGATCGACATGTCGTTGTCGTTCAGCACCACCAGCAGTGGCAGGTCGGTCGCGCCGGCGTTGTTCAGCGCCTCGAAGGCCATGCCGGCGGTCATCGCGCCGTCGCCGATCACCGCTACCGCGCGCTGCGCCGAGCCGCTCTGGCGGAAGGCCTCGGCCATGCCGAGCGCGGCCGAAATCGAGGTGCTGGAATGCCCGGTACCGAAGGCGTCGTATTCGCTCTCTGCGCGGCGGGGAAAACCGGCGATGCCGCCACCCTGGCGCAGTCCGGCCATCGCTTCGCGGCGGCCGGTGAGTATCTTGTGCGCGTAGCTCTGGTGGCCCACGTCCCACACAATGCGGTCGGCGGGCGTATCGAACACGTAGTGCAACGCGATCGTCAGTTCGACCGCGCCGAGGTTGGAGGCGAGATGGCCGCCGGTCCCGGCAACCGAATCGACGAGGAAGGCGCGCAGCTCTTCCGCCAGTTTCGGCAGGTCGGTCGGCGCCAGCGCACGCAGGTCGGCGGGGGAGTGAATGCGGTCGAGCAGCGGGAGGGACATGATCAGAATACGCGTTCGACGACGAAGTCGGCCAGCTGGCGCAGGCGCCCGGCTGAATCATCGAGGCGATCGAGCGCCGCGTGCGCGTCGGCGCGCAGCTCCTGGGCGAGTTCGCGGGCGCGGGCCGCGCCGAGCAGGCTCACGTAGGTGGGCTTGTTGTTGGCCGCGTCCTTGCCCGCCGTCTTGCCGAGCGTGGCGGTGGAGGCTTCGGCGTCGAGCACGTCGTCCACCACCTGGAAGGCAAGTCCGATGCACTTGGCGTAATGGTCGAGCGCGCCGAGCGTGTCGTCGTCGGCGGTGCCGCAGTGCGCACCCAGCAGCACCGAGGCGCGAATCAGCGCGCCGGTCTTGTGGATGTGCATGTATTCGAGTTCGGCGAGATCGAGCGGCTTGCCGACGCTGGCGAGATCGATGGCCTGGCCACCGGCCATGCCGCGCGAGCCGGCGGCCTGCGCCAGCAGGTGGACCATTCTGAGCTGCACGGCCGGATCGTCTGCCAGCGGCTGCGCAGCAAGCACCTCGAACGCCAGGCTTTGCAGTGCGTCGCCTACCAGCAGCGCGGTCGCTTCGTCGAATTCGACGTGCACTGTCGGCTTGCCGCGCCGCAGCGCGTCGTCGTCCATCGCCGGCATGTCGTCGTGGACGAGCGAATAAGCGTGTAAGAGTTCGACTGCCGCCGCTGCGTGCTGAACGCGTGCCGGGTCGGCGCCCGCCACTTCGCCGGCGGCGAATGCCAGGAGCGGACGCACGCGCTTGCCGCCGCCCAGCACGGCGTAGCGCATGGCTTCGTGCAGACGCTGCGGCGCGATGTGGGCCGGCGGCAGGCAGGCGGCCAGCACGGACTCCATGTGCGACTGGCAGGCCTGCATCCAGGCGGCAAAATCAGTCATCGGTATTGGCGGGGACGAAGGGAGCGAGCGTCCCGTTTTCCAGGATCTGCACCTGCTGCTCGGCGTCGGCGAGTTGCTGGCGGCAGTAATGCAGGAGTTCGGCGCCGCGCTTGTAGGCTGCGAGCGAGGCTTCCAGCGACAGCTGTCCGCCTTCCATGTCGGCCACGATGGCTTCGAGCTCGGCAAGCGCGGATTCGTAATCCTTGGGGGCTTCGTGTTCTTTGGGAGGCGTCGCGGCGCGGGGTTTGGCCATCGGGGATCCCGGCTTGAAAAAAGACCAACACTTTAACAAATTGGTCGCGGATATGTCTTCCCCTCGACACGGGGCATGCTATTATTCTTTTGCGTCCCCGCCAGCAATGGCGGGGATTTTTCATCCGTACCCGCGCCATCCTTGGGCGGGAGTATCCGGTGGGTCATGATCAACTTGCCGCTCCAGCATTCTGGAGGGGGCTTGGTTTTGAGTAGGGTGCGCCAATGAGCAATCTCGCCGAATCCAGCGCCTTGTCGCTTACTTCGCCGCAACTTCCTGTTT
>JAIWOS010000114.1 GCA_020217265.1 Thiobacillus sp.
CTTGCTCGGGCGCGGGCGCGGGCGCGGGCGCGGCGGACGCGCCGGCCAGCACGCGGTCTTTCTGAGTCAGCGTGAGCGATTCGCCGGCATGCGCGTAAGCCAAGGCATTGAGCATGCGCTGGAAAGTGGTGGGTTCTGACATGGCGGGCTCCTGAGATGACGGTGGGATGAAAATCAATAAGCAGACGCTGTGCCAGAAAATAAAACTGTTATAAATCAATTATATATAAATTCTTTCGGATCGATTGCAGCGGCAATGTTTCAATATGAAACAATTAATTGTTGCGATTTGTTATAGTGCAACACCGTTTGCAACGCATCACGCCATGTCCAGCCTGCGCAGCAAGATTCTCGGCGCTTATGCCATTTCCAAGCTCACCCTGCTGGGCTTTGCCGTCGTCGTGTTCGCCGATCTGCATTTTCTGAACCGGCAGATCGATGCCGGTCTGGCAGTGGCCGACCTGCGCCGTGCCGCGCTCGAAATGCGCCGCGACGAGAAAAACCTGTTCCTGTATGCCGACTACCAGGGCCTGGCGCACTTCGCCAACGAGGCCGACGAGGCACGTCGCCTGCTCACCGAATTTCGCCCCACTTTCGTAGGCATCGTCGGCGAAGGGCGGGTGCGCGAACTGGAACAACTGATCGATAACTATGCGGTCGCCGTGGCCGGCTACCCGGATCTCACGCCTGCCCAGCAGGCGCGCGCCAGCGAAACGATCCGCGAGCAGGGCAGCGCGCTGTACGCGACCACGCGCGAAATCCTGACCCGTGAGCGCAGCAAACTCGCGCGCGCGACAAAGGATGCGCGCGACATGCTGCTGATCGCGCTAGTCGCCGTGATCATCATCGGCCTCGGGGCGGGCTGGTATCTCCTGCGCAGCGTCGCGCGTCCACTGAAGCGGCTCGAACGCGATCTCGTCGCCATTGACGAGGGGCGCGCCAACGAATTGCCGCTGCCCTCGAACGACCGCGAACTGCGCTCCTTCGTCGCCGCTTTCAACGCCATGCTCGCGCACATGCGTGCGCAGCAGGCGCAGGCGCGGCGCAACGAAAAGGTCGCAGCGCTTGGGGTGCTGGTTTCGGGCGTGGCGCACGAACTCAACAACCCGCTCTCGAACATTTCCACTTCGGCGCAGCTGCTGCTGGAAGACGATGGCGCCGACGCCGCGCTGAAACGGCAGTGGCTGGCGCAGATCGACGGCGAAACCGAACGCGCGCGCCGCATCGTGCGGCGCCTGCTCGACAGCGTGCGGAAACCCCAGCCCAAGCTGCGCAAGCACGCGGTCGCCGAACTGGTGCAGTCATCGCTGCGGCTGGTCGACACGCAATTGCCGGCAGGGGTTCATGTCTGCGTGGAGGCGCCGCCCGAACTCGAATGCGTCGTCGACCGCGAACGCCTGCACCAGGTGCTGATCAATCTGGTGAAAAACGCCGCCGATGCGGGGGCAAAACACATCTCGGTGAGCGCGGCCGCCGCCCGCTGGGCGCCTGCCATCGAAGCCAACGCGCTCATCGCAGGCGACCCTGCCGCAGTCGCGGCCGCACCTCAGGCCTTGCGACTGTGCGTGCAGGACGACGGGCCCGGCATTCCCGAGTCGGTGCGCGACCAGATATTCAATCCTTTCTTCACCACCCGGGCGGCGGGCGACGGCACCGGATTGGGCTTGTATCTGGTCGAGGAAATCGTCGCCGAGCACGCCGGCTGCATCGTGCTCATCTCGCCGCCCGCCGGCGGTTCGTGTTTCTCGGTGTGGCTGCCGCTCCAGCCGCCTCCCTCAACCGGACATTCCGCATGAATCCCGCTTCCCGCATCCTGCTCGTCGACGACGAAGCCATCGCGCTCGCCAACCTCACCCATGTGCTGCAACGCGAAGGCCATGAGGTCGTCGCCTGCAAGAACGGCGAGGACGCGCTCGCCGAACTGTCGAAGCAGCCGTTCGACCTCGTGCTCACCGACCTCAAGATGCCCGGCCTCGACGGCATGGACGTGCTGCGCCGGGTGCGCGCCGAGACGCCCGATACGCCGGTCATCATGATCACCGGCCACGCCACCCTCGATTCCGCCGTGGAAGCCATGAAGGCCGGCGCCTACCATTACCTTGCCAAGCCGTTCCGGCTCGCCGAGGCGCGCGAGGTGGTGCGCGCCGCGCTCGAGCTTGGGCGCCTCAAGCGCGAAAACCGCACCCTCAAGCAACAGGTCGATGCGGTGCAGACGCGCCACACCATCGTCACCCAGAACCTGGCCGTGCAACGCCTGCTGGAAACCGCGCGGCAGATCGCCGACGCCGAATGCAGCGTCGTGATCCACGGCGAATCCGGCACCGGCAAGGAACTGCTCGCGCGCTATCTGCACCAGCACAGCCGCCGTGCCGACGGTGCCTTCGTCGCCTTCAACTGCGGCGCGCTGTCCGAGGATCTGGCGGCGAGCGAACTGTTCGGCCACGAGAAGGGCGCGTTCACCGGGGCGCAGACGAAGAAGATCGGGCTGTTCGAGGCGGCGCAGGGCGGCACGCTGTTCCTCGACGAAGTCGCCGAGTTGCCGCATTCGATCCAGATCAAGCTGCTGCGCGTGCTGCAGGAGCGCGAGGTGCTGCGCGTCGGCGCGGTCGAGCCGGTCGCGCTCGACGTGCGCGTGATCGCCGCCAGCAACCGCGACCTCAAGGAAGCCGTCGACGCGGGCCACCTGCGCAACGATCTCTATTTCCGCCTCAACGTCGTCACCCTGACGCTGCCGCCGCTGCGCGAGCGGCGCGACGACGTGCCGCTGCTGGCCTACTTCTTCCTGCACAAGTTCGCCGCGCTGATCGGCAAGGGCGTGCGCGAGATTTCGCCCGAAGCGATGCAGAGCCTCACCGAATACGACTATCCCGGCAACGTGCGCGAACTGGCGAATTTCATCGAACGCGGGGTGGCGCTGGCGCAGGGCGACACATTGTTGCCTGAGCACCTGCCGCAACACCTGGGCGCGCTGACAGTACGGGTCTTCACTCCCGCGCTGGCGGCCACGCCCGCCACCCTGCGCGAGCAGGAGCAGGCGCAGATCCGGCATGCGCTTGCGCTCGCCCACGGCAACAAGACCGAGGCCGCCCGCATGCTCGGCATCGACCGCGTCTCCTTGTGGCGCAAGCTGAAAAAGTTCGGCATCGAGGCTTGATGCGCGCAAGGTAAGATGCCGCCATGATGACCGCCGCCCCCATTTTCGATACCCACCTCGAACACTTCGACCGCGACGTGATCGAGGCCTCGCACGCCCTGCCGATCCTGGTCGACTTCTGGGCCGACTGGTGCCCGCCCTGCCGGGCGCTCACGCCGGTGCTCGAACGCGTGATCGCGCATCACGGCGGGCGCATTCGCCTCGCCAAGGTGGAGGTGGACGAGGGCGCCAACATGAAGCTCGCCGGCCGCTACGGCCTGCGCGGCTTTCCCACCGTGCTGCTGTTCGTCAAGGGCGAGATCGTCGGCCGTTTCGCTAGCGCCAAGCCCGAACACTGGGTGCGCGAATTCATCGCCGAGCACACCGACATTGCGTGACCGCATGCTGGTGCTCGACACCAACGTGGTGCTCGACGTGCTGCATTTCGACGACCCGGCGGCGCGGCCGCTGAAGCGCGCGCTGGAAATGGGCCAGCTGCGCGGCGCGGCGACCCCAGAAACCTTCGACGAATGCAGGCGGGTGCTGGCCTACCCCGGTTTTGCGTTGGATACGGCGCGCCAGCGCGCGCTGCTCGAGCGCTACCGCGCCGCCGCCACGATGTTCGATGCGGCCGTGCCGGCCGGCGTGCCGCGCTGTGTCGACGCCGACGACCAGAAATTCCTCGACCTGGCGGCGCAGCTCGGCCTGCCGCTGGTGAGCAAGGACCGCGCCGTGCTCAGGCTGCGCCGCCGCGCCGCGCCCCGGTTTTCCATTTTCACGCCCGCCGAGGCCGCTGCCTGGCTGGCTGCGCAGGTGGCAGGTTTCAGTTGCCGGTGAGGCTTTTGCGCGCGGCCTCGCTCACCGCCACCACCGCGGGGTGGCTGAGCCGCCTTTCAACCGAAATCGCGAAGTAGCGCTCGCGCACCTCGCTGGTGCGGCCCAGTTCGACCACGCCGTATTGCCGCATCACCGCCGGTGCCACCGTCAGCGGCGCGGGGAAAACCCCGGCGCCCGCCTGGCCGAAGGCGCTCATCAACGCGCTGTCGTCGAACTCGCCGACGATGCGCGCGGCGACGCCCTGTTTTTCGAGCCAGCGCAAGAGCGGCACGCGCAGCGCGCTGTCCTCCCCCGGAATCAGGAGCGGCGCCGCGTCGAGGCAGGCCGGGAAAGGCGCGGCCAGTTGCTTCGCCAGCGCCTTGGCGGCGAGCAGCGCAATGCCGCATTCGCCGAGCGGGTGGCTGTAGCCCTTGATGTCCATCGAGGCGGGCAGCGGCCGGTCGGCCAGCACCATGTCGAGGCGGTGGATCGACAGTTCGGCGGCGAGCGTCTGCAGACGGTCTTCGCGGCACACCAGCTTCACGGGTTCAGCCAGCGCGAGCGCAGGCTCGAGGAGCTGGTAGGCGATGGCCTTGGGAACCACGTCGGCGATGCCCACGCGGAACGGGTGCACGGGGGCGGCGGCGCGGTTCTGCAGCGCCTCTTCCAGCTCGGCGCCGACGTGGAAGATTTCGTCGGCGTAGGCGAGCGCCGTGCGGCCGGCGTCGGTAAGCTCCAGCCGCCGGCCGCTGCGGCGAAACAGCGCCACGCCCAGCCGCGCCTCGAAAGCGCCGATCTGGCCGGACAGGGTCTGCGGCGTCAGGTGCAGCTTTTCCGCCGCGCGGTTGATCGCGCCGGTCTTCGCCACGGTGCGGAAGTAATACAGATGCTTGTAGTTGAGCATGGTCGGACTCGAATCGAGGAATACGAATTATGACAGTATAAAAATCGAATTTTTTTGTTCAACTCCACTCTGTATCCTGTGTCCGTCGTAACAGCCTGTTCCTTTTGAAGGAGACCCGACATGAAACGCATTTTTCTTTTTCTCGCGACCAACCTCGCCATCGTGCTGGTGCTGTCGATCACCATGCGCCTGCTCGGGGTGGAACCCTATCTCACCGCCAACGGGCTCAACCTCACCTCGCTGCTGATCTTTGCCGCGGTGATGGGCTTCGGCGGTTCGCTGATTTCGCTGGCGATTTCCAAGTGGATGGCGAAAAAATCCATGGGCGTGCGCGTGATCGACACGCCGTCGTCGTCGACCGAACTGTGGCTGGTCGACACGGTGAAGCGGTTCGCCGACGACGCCGGCATCGGCATGCCCGAAGTCGGCATTTTCGATTCGCCCGAGGTGAACGCCTTCGCCACCGGCGCCAGCAGGAACAACGCGCTGGTCGCGGTGTCGTCGGGCCTGCTCAATTCGATGACCCGGCAGGAAGCCGAAGCCGTCATCGGCCACGAGATCGCGCACGTCGCCAACGGCGACATGGTGACGCTGGCGCTGATCCAGGGCGTGGTCAACACCTTCGTCATGTTCCTTTCGCGCGTCATCGGCCACACGGTTGACCGCGTGGTGTTCAAGAACGAGGAAGGCCACGGCCCGGCGTTCTTCGTCACGATGATCGTCGCCGAACTGGTGCTCGGCATCCTCGCCTCGATCATCGTGATGTGGTTCTCGCGCCAGCGCGAATTCCGCGCCGACCGCGGCGGCGCCAGCCTCGCCGGCAAGGGCGCGATGATCGCCGCGCTGCAGCGCCTGCAGATGGTGCACGCCGGCCCGCTGCCCGAGAAAATGGCCGCCTTCGGCATCGCCGGCGGCAGCCCCGGTGGCTGGAAGCGCCTCTTCATGACACACCCGCCGCTGGAAGAACGCATCGCCGCGCTGCAGGCGATCCGCGGCTGAACGCCACTTCTCTCCCATCCGGGGCCGGCGATTGCCGGCCCTGTATTCCCGGATTCAACATGCGCAACGTCGAACACCTGCTCGAACGCTTCATGTTCGCCAGCCGCTGGCTGCTGGCGCCGTTCTACATTGGCCTGGTGCTGGCGATCGGCATCCTGCTGTTCAAGTTCGTCAAGGAGTTTTTCGGCCTCATTCCTCTGCTCCTGAACGGCGACAGCGGCAACGTCATGGTCGGCGTGCTCACCTTGGTGGACGTGGCGCTGGTGGCGAACCTGTTGCTGATCATCGTATTCGCCGGCTACGAGAATTTCGTGTCCAAGATCAACACCGGCGACAGCGAGGACCGCCCGGACTGGATGGGCCACGTCAGCTTCTCCGACCTGAAAATCAAGGTGATCGGCTCGATCGTGGCGATCTCGGGCATCGAGCTGCTCAAGGCCTTCGTCAACGTGGAGGCCTACACCACCGAGCAGCTGGCATGGAAAGTCGGCCTGCACATGGCCTTCGTCGTCTCGGGCGTGCTGTTCGCCGTGATGGACCGGCTCTCGGCCAAGCACCACTGACGACCGGACGCGCGCAACCTGTCCCTGAAAGAATCCCATGAATGAAATGATCAGTATCGGCGAACCCTGGATGTGGGCGGCGTTCGTCGTTTTCGTGCTGGCGATGCTGGCCGTCGACCTGTTCCTCGTCGGCGGCAACAAGGCGCACAAGGTGAGTTTCAAGGAAGCGGCGGCGTGGTCGGGCGTGTGGTTCTCGCTCGCCATGCTGTTCAACCTGGGCCTGTGGTGGTATCTCCGGGACACTTACGGCGATACGATCGCACAGACCAAGTCGCTCGAATTCCTGACGGGCTATCTCATCGAGAAATCGCTCGCGGTCGACAACATCTTCGTCTTCCTGATGATCTTCAGCTTCTTCGCCGTGCCGGCGGAGTATCAGCGGCGGGTGCTGATCTACGGCGTGATCGGCGCGATCGTGCTGCGCGCGATCATGATCCTGGCCGGTGCCTGGCTGGTGCAGGAATTCCACTGGGTGCTCTATCTGTTCGGCGCTTTCCTCGTCGTTACCGGCGTCAAGATGCTGATCTTCGCCGAGGTCGAGCCCGATCTGAACAAGAATCCGCTGTTGACCTGGGTCAAACGGCACATGCGGCTGACGCCGGATTACCGCGGCGAAAAGTTCTGGGTGATGGAAAACGGCGTGCGCGTATTCACGCCGCTGTTCCTGGTGCTGGTGATGATCGAGATTTCGGATCTCATCTTCGCCGTCGATTCGATCCCGGCGATTTTCGCGATCACCACCGACCCGTTCATCGTGTTCACCTCGAACATCTTCGCCATCCTCGGCCTGCGCGCGATGTATTTCATGCTGGCCGGCATGGCCGAGCGTTTCCATCTGCTCAAGTACGGCCTGGCGATGGTGCTGGTGTTCGTCGGCACCAAGATGCTGGTGGTCGATTTCTACAAGATTCCGATCGGGCTGTCGCTCGGCATCGTCGGCCTCATCATCGCCACGTTCATGTTCGCGAGCCTGTGGGCGACACGCAAGAAAGCGAGGAACGCATGAAGAAATTGCTTGCCATGCTGGCGCTCGTCGCGGGCAGTCTGAGCCTCGCGGCGTGCGGCCAGCCGCCGTATGAGAATGTCGACAACGCGCAATTGAAGGCGCTCGTTGCAGAAGGCGTGCCGCTGTATGACATACGCCGTCCGGAAGAATGGCAGCAGACCGGCGTGGTCGAGGGCAGCCGCCGCCTGACCTGGGTGGACGCGGGCGGACGCGTGCAGCCCGGCTTCTTCGAAACGCTCGCCGCCGAGGCGCCGAAGGACAAGCCCGTGGCGCTCATCTGCCGCACCGGCAGCCGCACCGACCGGCTCGCGCGCGAGCTGATGGAAAAGCACGGCTACACGCGGGTCTACAACGTCAGGCACGGCATTACCGGCTGGATCGCCGACAGGCAGCCGGTGACTCGGAACTGAGGCGGTGGCCGACCAGACCGTGTCCCGCTCGGCCAGCCCGCTCGTCGAGCTGACGGTCACGCTGATCCTGCCCGCGCTCATCCTGATGCAGCTCTCGGGCGAGGCGCGCCTGGGGCCAATTAATGCGCTGCTCGCGGCGCTGGCCTTGCCGCTGGGCTGGGGCGTGCGCGAATTCCTGCGCAGCCGCAAGGCCAACCTCTTTGCCGCGCTCGGCTTCGTGAGCGTGCTGCTCACCGGCGGCATCGGCCTTCTGGCGCTCGACCCGACATGGCTCGCCGTCAAGGAAGCGGCGATCCCGGCGATCCTGGGGCTGGTCGTGCTCGCGTCCGCCTTCACCCGTTATCCGCTGGCGCGCGTGCTGCTGTTCAGTCCGAAGCTCATGCAGGTCGACCGCATCCAGGCGGCGCTCGCAGCGCGCGGCACGCGCGGCGCGTTCGAGCGCAAGCTGGTGCGGGCCACCTGGATACTCGCCGCGTCCTTCGCGTTCTCGGCGGTGATGAACTACCTGCTGGCGCGCTGGATCGTCACCAGCCTGCCCGGCACCGAGGCGTTCAACGCGGAACTCGGGCGGCTTGCGCTCATCAGTTATCCGGTGATTGCGCTGCCTTCGATGCTCATCATGCTGGCGGCGCTGTTCTATCTAGTGCGCGCGCTGCGGCAACTGGCCGGGCTCACGCTGTCCGACATCCTGCACTCGACGAAAGGCTGACCGATGAACACCGAACGCAGCATTCTTGCCATTGCCCTCTTTGCCGCCTTTGCCGATGGCGAAAAACACGACCGTGAACGCGAGCACCTGCGCGACATCGCCGAATCGCTCGGCAGTGCGGGCGAACTCGCGGGGCTGTACCAGGACGTATTGCTCAAGCGCACCTCGCTCGACGCCGCCGTGGCGGCCCTGTCCGACGCCGGCGCGCGCCAGCTCGCCTACGAAATGGCGCTCGGCGTGTGCGAGGCGGACGGCCGCATGAGCGCGGCCGAGCGAGATTTTCTGGCGCGGCTGAAGACACTGCTGCAACTCGACGCGGGCGCGGCGAGCCAGGCCGAGGCCGAGGCGGATCGCGTCGTGGAACTCACGGCAGCAGCCGCGCCGGTGGCGGTCGCGGGCGCTG
>JAIWOS010000044.1 GCA_020217265.1 Thiobacillus sp.
GCGTTCCAGACCAACATTCTGGCGCTGAACGCTGCGGTGGAAGCTGCGCGGGCGGGTGAGCAGGGGCGAGGCTTTGCCGTGGTTGCATCGGAAGTGCGGAGTCTGGCGCAGCGTTCGGCCGGTGCCGCCAAGGAAATCAAGGCCCTGATCGAGGATTCCGTCGGCAAGGTCGAAACCGGGCGCAAACTGGTCGACGAGGCGGGAGAGGCCATGGATGACATCGTGACCTCGGTGCAACTGGTGACAGACATCATCAGCGGCGTGGCCAGTGCCAGCATTGAGCAGAGCTCGGGTATAGAGCAGATCAACCAGGCGGTTGGCCAGATGGACGAAATCACGCAGCAGAACGCCGCGCTGGTGGAAGAGGTTTCGGCGGCGGCTGAAAGTTTGCAGGGCCAGGCATCCAGGCTGTCCGAACTGGTGGCGACCTTCAAACTGAGTGGAACCCTGCGGCGCCCGCCGAGCCAGGTGTCGCAACCAAAATCGGTGACGTATCAATCGGCGGCGGTGTCACATCGTCTGGCTGCCTGACCCTCCGACCGGCTAACCAGCGGATGCGCGCCGCGAGGCGCGGTTGCGCAAATCTCGAGAGTGGCCATGACGCCCGCCAGAAGACCCAACGACAATACCAAGACGTTCGCCTTCACGCCGCGCGATTTCGCACGGGTGCGCGAGCTGATCTACCGGCAGGCCGGCATAGCCCTATCCGAGAGCAAACAGGAAATGGTCTACAGCCGACTGGCGCGCCGCCTGCGCGCCAAGGGCCTGAATTCCTTCGAGAGCTATCTCGACGCCCTCGAAAGCGACCGCAGTGGCGAGGAGTGGGAGGCGTTCATCAACGCACTGACCACGAATCTGACCTCGTTCTTTCGCGAGGGCCACCATTTTCCCCTGTTGGCCGAACACGCCCGACAGGCGAAAGCGCCACTATCGATCTGGTGCGCGGCGAGTTCGACCGGCGAGGAACCCTATTCCATCGCGATGACGCTGTGCGAGACCTTCGATACGCTCTCGCCGCCGGTTAGTGTCGTGGCCACCGATATCGACACCAGGGTGCTGGAAATCGCCTCGAATGGCGTCTATGCGGCCGATCGTCTGGACAAGATGCCGCGCGAGCGGGTGAAGCGCTTCTTCCTCAAAGGCAAGGGGGGGCAGGAAGGCTTGGTGCGCGTTCGTCCCGAACTGCGGCGACTCATCGAGTTCCGCCCGCTCAACCTGCTGGGGACGAACTGGCCGTTGAAAGGTCCGTTCGACGTGATTTTCTGCCGCAACGTAATGATCTATTTCGACAAGCCGACGCAAAGCCAGATCCTTTCCCGCTTCGCTCCGCTGATGAAGCCGGACGGCCTGCTGTTCGCAGGGCATTCCGAAAATTTCGCCTATGCCTCGGAGTCCTTCACCCTGCGCGGCAAGACTGTATACGAACTCGCGGCTCGCCATCGTGTCCGCGCGGTGAGGGCGGGCGCATGAATCCGGCCATCGAGGAGCATCTCGCCACCAATCTCTATTTCGACCGCACGTTCAACAGCGAGGCTGCCAAGATACTGCCGGGCGAGTACTACTACACCGCGAAACCCATGCTGATCGTCACCGTGCTGGGATCGTGCGTGGCCGCCTGTATTCGCGACCGCGTTTCCGGCATCGGCGGAATGAATCATTTCATGCTGCCCGACGGCGGTGGCGATCCTGGCAGTCCGACCTCCGCTTCGATGCGCTATGGCGCATACGCCATGGAGGTTCTGATCAACCAGTTGCTGAAAGCCGGGGCGCGGCGCGAAAACTTCGAAGCCAAGGTGTTCGGCGGCGGCAACGTGCTGCGCGGTTTCACTGCGATCAATGTTGGCGAGCGAAACGCCCGGTTCGTGCGCGAGTTCCTGCGTGCGGAGAATATCCGCATCGTGGCCGAGGATATGAACGACATCCATCCGCGCAAGGTTTATTTCTTTCCGCAAACCGGCAAGGTGCTGGTCAAGAAACTCAGGCAACTGAACAACTACACGCTGGTGAAGCGCGAGCAGGTCTACGCGCATCAGCTCCAGAACAACGCCGTCGCTGGCGACGTCGACCTGTTCTGACTCGCGGGGGCTCGACATGACGATCAAGGTACTCATCGTGGACGATTCGGCGTTAATCCGCGGCATCATGAAAGAAATCATCAACGCCCAGACCGACATGGAGGTAGTCGGAGCCGCGCCCGACCCTCTGGTAGCGCGCGAACTCATCAAGCAGACCAACCCCGATGTGCTGACACTCGACGTTGAGATGCCCAGAATGGACGGTCTGGATTTCCTAGAGCGCCTGATGCGGCTGCGGCCGATGCCCGTTGTGATGGTGTCCTCGCTGACAGAGCGGGGCTCTGAAGTCACCCTGCGTGCACTTGAGCTTGGCGCCATCGACTACGTCACCAAACCCCGGATCTCGATTCAGCACGGCATGCTCGAATACGCCGAGACGATCGCGGAGAAAATCCGTATAGCTGCACGCGCCAGGGTCCGCGCCGCGCCGCCATCCAATGTTCATGGCGCATCTGGCGCATCGCTGGCGTCCCTGAGCAACCCGCTCATCAGCAGCGAGAAACTCATCATCATCGGCGCCTCCACCGGCGGTACCGAGGCGATCAAGGAGTTCCTGATCCAGTTGCCGCCGGATTGTCCGGGCGTTCTGATCACCCAGCATATGCCAGAGGGTTTTACCCGCTCGTTCGCCAACCGGCTCGACAAGCTCTGCAGGATATCGGTCAAGGAAGCCGAAGGTGGCGAGCGGGTATTGCCGGGTCACGCTTATCTGGCGCCGGGCCATTCTCACCTCAAGCTAGTGCGCAGCGGCGCCAACTATATGACCCAACTGGATCAGGGGCCGCCGGTCAACCGGCATCGCCCCTCGGTAGATGTGCTGTTCCAATCGGCCGCCGTTGCCGCCGGAAAGAACGCGGTCGGCGTCATACTTACCGGCATGGGCAAGGACGGCGCGGCCGGCATGCTCGAAATGAAGCAGGCGGGTGCCTACACCCTCGCACAGGACGAATCTTCGTGTGTGGTATTCGGCATGCCGCGGGAGGCCATCGCGATCGGTGCCGCGCATGATGTGGCACCGCTGCGCGAGTTGCCGGGCCGCGCACTCACGGTCTTCACCACCCAGGGCAACCGCGCGATGCGCGTTTAGAGTCGCATCAAGTTTGCAGGCCGGATGCCGATTAAACCTCTAGTCGAAACCGTTTCAAGTGGAGCAACAGATGGCTGATCCGAACACCAAATTCCTTGTCGTAGACGATTTTTCCACGATGCGTCGCATCGTGCGCAACCTGCTGAAGGAGCTGGGCTATTCCAATGTCGAGGAAGCCGAAGACGGTGCCGACGGACTGGCCAAGCTGAAGGCCGGCGGATTTGACTTCGTCGTGTCCGACTGGAACATGCCGAATATGGATGGCCTCACCATGCTCCAGCAGATTCGTGCCGACGCGAATCTGTCCAAGATTCCCGTTCTGATGGTGACCGCGGAGGCCAAGAAGGAAAACATCATTGCAGCCGCGCAGGCCGGCGCCAACGGCTATGTGGTCAAGCCCTTCACCGCGGCCACGCTGGACGAGAAGCTCAGCAAGATTTTCGAAAAAATGGAAAAAGCGGGTGCCTGACATGAACTCGCCCTTCGCCAGCGCGATCGCCGATGTCGTGACATCGGCGGCCGCTCAGCCCGGCGGTTGCGAACAGGAGGCCATGCTGGCTCGCGTCGGGCAGATCACGCGCGCGCTACATGACCGCCTGCGTGAACTCGGCTTCGACAAGGTGCTGGAAAAAGCTACGGTCGAGATGCCAGACGTGCGCGACCGGCTCAACTATGTCGCTCGCATGACCGAGCAGGCCGCACAGCGGGTTCTCAATGCTACCGACGCTGCCATTCCCATGCAGGAGCGTATCGACGCCAGCGCCGACGAGATTCTAGGCGGCTGGAAGTCCACGCTCGCCGCACCTTTCTCCGAGGCGAACTACCGCGACATGGCCACGCTCACCATGCAGTGTCTCGCCGACATGCGCAAGGATACCGGCGCTACCAAGGAGCAACTCCTCGAAATCATGATGGCGCAGGATTTTCAGGATCTGACGGGGCAGGTGATCCGCAAGGTCACCGACCTTGCGCACGAACTGGAACAGCAACTCGTGCAGTTCCTGGTCGACTATGCGCCGAGCGAAATCCGCCGCGAACCTGTGTCCAGTCTGCTCAACGGTCCGCAGATCAACCCCGCTGGCCGTAGCGACGTGGTTGCCGACCAGAGCCAGGTCGACGACCTGTTGGATAGCCTCGGCTTCTGAGCGGATATTGAACCTTGCAGGGGAAAACTTCCCCTCGCAACGAGCTACCCGATGAGGGCGGTTTCTAGGGCCGCAATGTCTGCGCTACCAGCGTGCCGACCTGGAGGGTCTTCCGGATCATGCCTTCGAACTGCAACACGAAAAAAGGCATGGACAAATCCAGCACGATCAGGCCCACGCCCAGGGTGATGGGAAAACCTATGGCAAAAACGTTGAGCTGCGGCGCCGAACGGGTGAGGATGCCGAGCGCGAGGTTGGTCATCAGCAGGATGGCGATGACGGGCAACGCGATCTGCAGGCCGACGGCAAAGATGGCCGAGCCGTAGCCGGCGACGTTGCGGAAGCCGGCTGCGGCCAGCGGCGCGGCACTGACGGGCAGGCTCTGGAAGCTTTCCACCAGCACCCCCAGCAGCAGCAGATGCGCATTGGTGGCAAGAAAGATCAGCATGGCGAGCAGGTTGAAAAAGCGCGCCAGCACCAGCGTCTGGCCGGCCGATTGCGGATCGTAGAACGAGGCGAAACCCAGGCCCATCTGCAGGCCGACGATTTCGCCCGCGGCCTCGACCGCCGCGAACGCCACCCGCATGGTGAAGCCGATGGCGATTCCGATCAGCAGTTGCTGCACCAGGATCAAGAGCCCCTGCCAGGAGCCGAGTCCGACGTCGGGCATGGCGGGCAGGGTGGGGCTGACGATGAGGGCGAGAAAGACGCCGAGCCCGATCTTCACCTGCGCTGGCACGCTGCGGTGGCCGAACACCGGCGCCACCATCACGAGGCCGAGGATGCGCACGAGCGGCCAGACGAATGCGGTAAGCCAGGCGTTGAGCTGGGCGTCGGTGAAACTGAGCATGCGGCCGTGGCCCGCGGCTAGCCGATGATGCCGGGCAGGCCGGTCAGCACCCGCCGCATGTAGTCGGTCATCACCGTCAGCATCCAGGGCCCGGCGATGGCGAAGGTGGCGAACACGGCGATGATCTTGGGGATGAACGAGAGGCTGGCATCGTTGATCTGGGTAGCGGCCTGGAAGACGCTGACGATGAGGCCGACGACGAGCGTCACGATCAGGACCGGCGCCGATACCAGCAGGGTGATTTCGAGGGCGGTGCGGCCGAGGGTCATCACGCTTTCTGGGCTCATGGTGCGCTCCTTGTCAGTAGAAGCTCTGGGCCAGCGAGCCCAGCAGCAGGTTCCAGCCGTCCACCAGCACGAACAGGATGATCTTGAACGGCAGCGCCACGATGGCCGGCGACACCATCATCATGCCCATCGACATGAGGATGCTGGCGACGACCATGTCGATGATGAGGAAGGGAATGAAGACCGCGAAGCCGATCTGGAAGGCGGTCTTCAGTTCGCTGGTGATATAGGCGGGAATCAGCACGCGCATCGGAATGTCGGCGGCGGTTTTCGGCGCGGGCGATTTCGACATGCGCACGAACAGCGCAAGGTCGGATTCGCGCGTCTGCTTCAGCATGAAGGCGCGCAGCGGCACCGCGGCCTTGTCCATTGCCTCGCCCATCTGGATGCGGTTCTCCGACAGCGGCTGGTAGGCGTCGACGTAGATCTTGTCGAACACCGGGCTCATCACGAACAGGGTCAGGAACAGCGACAGCCCGATCAGCACCTGGTTGGGCGGCGAGGCCTGGGTGCCCAGCGCCTGTCGCAGCAGCGAGAGCACGATGATGATGCGGGTGAAGCTCGTCATCATCAAAAGCGCGGCCGGCAGGAAGGAAAGCGAGGTCAGCAGCAGCAGGGTTTGCAGGCTGAGCGTGTAGGTTTGCCCGCCGCCGGAGGGCGTGCTGGTGAAGGCGGGCAGGCCGGCGCCTTGCGCGAGCGCGAAGGTGGGGAGCGCAAGCAGCGCCAGCAGCGCGCAGGCGCGCGGGAACGATTTATTTGCCACGGGATTTGTCGAGGATCTGTTGCAGGCGGGCGGCGAAAGGCGGCAAGGGCATGCTTGCAGCTGCGGCGGGCATTTCTCCGCGCGGCAGGGTGGCGATGGCGTTGACGTTGCCGGGGCCGACACCGACCACCAGCCAGGATTCGCCGATTTCCAGCACCACCACCCGTTCGCGCGCGCCGACCGAGGCGCTGCCGACCACGTTCAAGAGTGCCGAGGATCCGGCGCGCGCCACGCCCATGCGCTTGGCCATCCAGGCGGTGGCGGCGATGAGCCCCAGCACGGCGACCAGTCCGACGAAGACCTGCAGCAGGCCGCCGGCGGCGGAGGCGGCCGGCGCTTCCGCCGCATGGGCGAGCGCCGGCAGAGCCGGCATCAGGGACGCAAGCAGGCGCGCGATCATTTATTGAGTTTCCGGATGCGCTCGGCGGGGGTGATGATGTCGGTGAGGCGCACGCCGAACTTGTCATTCACCACCACGACCTCGCCCTGGGCGATGAGGGTGCCGTTGACCAGCACGTCCATCGGCTCGCCGGCCAGGCCATCCAACTCGACCACCGAGCCCTGCGCCAGCTGGAGCAGGTTCTTGATTGCGATCTTGGTGCGGCCGAGCTCCACCGTGAGCAGCACGGGGATGTCGAGGATCATGTCGATGTCGCTGGCGATGCCGTTGGCCGCAGGCTTGCCGGACAGCTCAGGAAAGATCCCGGCGGCGGGCTGGATTGCGGGTTCGCTGGCGGCCTGTTCGGCCATTGCAGCGGCCCAGTCATCTTCGGCAATGGCTTGGGTGGATTCTTCAGACATGCT
The DNA here is from genome assembly GCA_020217265.1 of Thiobacillus sp. Taxonomy (GTDB): domain Bacteria; phylum Pseudomonadota; class Gammaproteobacteria; order Burkholderiales; family Thiobacillaceae; genus Thiobacillus. The sequence goes on from JAIWOS010000044.1 coordinate 7,012, forward strand.
GTTCTCCTGTTGGCATTTCATTGGCGCCGGCGGCCAGCAGCTTTTCGACGCGCAGGGTGTACTGGCCGTTGAAGGTGCCGTAGGCGCATTCCATCACCGGCACGCCGTCCACTTTGGCTTCCACGGTGGGCTGGATGTCGAGGGGAATGACGTCACCGGCCTTGAGGTTGACGATGTCGCGCAGGCTCACCTGCGCGGTGCCTAGATCGGCGACGAGTTCGACTTCGGCGAGCTGAACCTGCTGGCGCATCAAACGCAGCCAGCGTTTGTCGACCTCGAGGTTTTCCGCCTGCAGTGCGCTGGTGAGCAGATCCTTGATCGGCTCGATCATCGAATAGGGCAGGCAGAAGTGCATTTCTCCGCTGTTCTGGCCTAGCTCGATGGAAAAAGTGATGTGCACCACCACTTCGTTCGGCGTGGCGATGTTCGTGAACTGCGTGTTCATTTCCGAACGCACGAACTCGAACTCGATGGGGTAGATCGGCTCCCAGGATTTCGCATAGGACTCGAACACGATGCCAAGCATGCGCTGAATGATGCGATGTTCGGTCTGGGTGAAATCGCGGCCCTCGATGCGGGTGTGGAAGCGTCCGTCGCCGCCGAACAGGTTGTCCACCACGAGGAACACCAGGTCGGGATTGAAGATCATCAGCGCGGTACCGCGCAGTGGCTTGAACTGTACCAGGTTGAGGTTGGTCGGCACGACCAGGTTGCGGATGAACTCACTGTATTTCGACACCCGCACCGGGCCGACCGAGATTTCCACGTTGCGGCGCAGGAAGTTGTAGAAGCCGATGCGGGCCTGCCGCGCGAAACGCTCGTTGATGATTTCGAGCGTCGGCATGCGGCCGCGCACGATGCGTTCCTGCGTTGCCAGGTTATAGGGGCGCACCGCATTTGGATCCGCCTGCTCGACGGGCGCCTCGTCGACTTCGCCGGTTACCCCCTTGAGGAGGGCGTCGACTTCGTCCTGCGAGAGAAAGCTGTCGGCCATGGGGGGGTTCCGGCTTACTGGATCACGAAAGTGGTGAACAGCACGTCGCTGACTTCCTGCGGCTTGCCCTTGGGTTCCACGGGTTCGTTCACCGCGGCGAGGATGGCCTGGGCGAGCTTCTTTTTATCCGCTTCGGTCGCCAGGGTTTCGGGGCTCTGGCTCGACAGCAGACTCAGCAGGCGGCTGCGGATGCGCGGCATGTGCAGCTTCAGCAGGTCGACCTGCTCCTGGTTGTAGAGCTGCAGGGTGATGTCGGTCTGGAGATACTGCTCGCCGCCCTGGAGGTTGACGGTAAAGGTTTCCAGCGGCATGAAGAGCGGCGTCTTCGGTGGTTCCGGCTCGGCGTGCGCCTTGTCGGCGTGGCCGGGCTTGAGCGCGAACCACGCGCCCGCCCCGCCGCCGGCCAGCAGCACGACGAGGCCAAGGATGATGAACAGCAGCTTCTTCGATTTCTTGGGGGCGTCGGCAGCTTCAGCGGGCTTGGACATCGGTTCGGTTCCTCTGCGAACAATGGGATGGGCGTGTAGGCATTATTGCTATCGGCCACATCCCGCGATGCCTTGAAAAGAGGGGAAAAAAGCAGGGAATTCGCGGTTTGGGGCAGGGCGGATTTCATTCCAGCTCCCGGCCGGGACATGCGACGGAGTCGGCCAGGCATGGCCGACCCGCGTATCAGGCAAACGTATCGACCAACCCGCGCCCGCCGCGCAGCGGCTGTGTCAGTGTGACGGCGGCCTCGACGGCGCCGCCGCCATCGCCGCCCGGGAACGGCGTGGCGGCGCGCTGCGGGGCGCGTCC
>JAIWOS010000196.1 GCA_020217265.1 Thiobacillus sp.
GCTCGGGCTCGCCCACACCTTCTCGCCCTTCGTCGCGCCCATGGCGGCAGCCGGCGGCGGCGTGCTGTGCGGCATTTCGAGCGTGGCGGGCGTGCGCGGCCTGCCCGGCGGCGGCGCCTATTCGGCGTCGAAGGCCGCCGCCGCCGTCTACCTGGAAGCGCTGCGGCTGGAGCTCAAGTCGCGCCGCATCGCGGTGGTCGACGTCGCCCCCGGCTACATCGACACGCCGATGACGCGGGTGAACCCCTACCCCATGCCGTTCAAGATGTCTGCGGAAGCCGCCGCCGGGAAAATCGCGCGCGCCATCGACACGCGCAAACCCCGCACCGTCATCCCCTGGCAGATGGCGTGGGTGGCGCGCCTGCTGAAATGGCTGCCGATTCCGGTCTATGATGCAGTATTCGAGAAGGCGCCGCGCAAGCCGCGCGGGCTGCCGACATAACAACCCCCGATACCGCGGAGCAGAACGACATGCCGGCCCCCCTGAACCTCATCCTCGTCGACGACCACCCGCTGCTGCGCATGGGCGTGGCGGGCTACATCCAGCAGGAAGCCGATCTCAAACTCGTCGCACAACTGGCCAACGCCGCCGAACTGCGCGCCTGGCTCGCCACAGGCAACAAGGCCGACGCCGCCCTGCTCGACCGCTCGCTGCCCGACGCCGACGGGCTCGATCTCGTCTCCGAACTGCGCGACCTCGGCATCAAGGTCATCATGCTCACCATCGCCGACTCCGACGAGGAAATCTCCGAAGCCATCTCGTCCGGTGTCGACGGCTATGTGGTCAAGTCCAGTGATCCCGAGCAGGTGCTCGCCGCGATCCGCAGCGTGTGCGACGGCCAGAGCAGCTTCCCGCTTTCCATCATGCAGAAGATGGCGCGCGGCGAACTCGGCAGCAATGCCTTGTCCGCTCTTACCGCGCGTGAAATGGAAATCGTCGACCAGGTGAAGGAAGGCCATTCCAACAAGGCCATCGCGTACAAGATGAACCTGTCGGAAAACACCGTGCGCAACCACCTGCGCAACATCATGGAAAAGCTGGGGCTGAGAAACCGTGTGCAGGTCGCCACGCTGGCGCTGAAGGAAGACCGCAAGCGGCATTAACCCGCCCATGCGCTGCAACGAAAAACGGCGGCCAATTGCCGCCGTTTCTTGTTTGGCCAGATCAGCGTCAGCCCACCCGGCGACGCGTGGCGAAGCCCACCAGCCCCAGCCCGGCGAGCAGCATCGCCCAGGTTTCGGGTTCTGGCACGACAGTCACGTTGTAGGAGGCTCCAGCAGCCGAGACCATGCTCACGCCGGCCGGCAGGATGATTTCGGTCAACGCTGCAGTCGAATCAAAATCAGCGCTGCCGCTCGTACCAAACGGCGTGGGGTCGATGCCAAAATGTTCGACGTCGGCAATGCTGGCAGTGAGTGCCAGCACTGAGGCCAGCGTGTAGGTTCTGCCATCCACCGGAATGAAGCTCAGCTCGAACGCCCAGTTAATCGCGCCATCTTCAGACGTGCCTGTGGGAAAAGCCGGCTGAGCTCCTGAAATAGGGGAAAACGCCAGTCCTGCCATATTCAGGCTATCGAAACCTGCCATCGCCGAAGTACCCATATCGATGGGATGCCCAGTCGTGTCGAAAAGCGATACGTCATCGGGGGGAGGTGGCGGCAGCGCAGGGTCGAAAACGCCCAACTGGAACGCGGCCGAGGCCTCGTTCCAGTTTCCATCCAGATGAAAACGCAGGGTGACGACGTCGGCGAATTTAACACCGGTGAAAGTCAGCTCGTCGCTCCAGAAACTCGTCGCCTGGGCCGTTGAAACAACATCGGAGCCGAAGCTGCGTGCGAGAACCCGGGCGCGGTTCGAACCAAAATCGGTATTGGCGCCTGCGTAAGCATGCTGTTCAATGAACAGCATGCCACCGACCCACTGATCTCCACAGGGCCCTATGGTAGGCAGTTCCGCGCATACGCTGGTTCCACCTGGAGAAGTCCGGACATCGGATTGATAGGTCACATCGCCCAGATAATCGACGTCTGCAGACACCTGCGAGCTGATCGAAGCAGCCTGCACAGCGGCGGGGGCCGCCAAGGCAAGCAGCAATCCGAGAATGAAGTGCGTGTCACGCCGCATGTTACCCTCCTGCCCTTGGCAAGTTGGTTTTGGGCAATGCATTCTTCATGCCACAGACACACAACGCATGATTTTTCAATGCGTTATCAATGTATTCTTTGCCAGCCAGGCGGCGAGTGTAAAAAAATCCGACATCACTCCACCGTCACCGACTTCGCCAGATTGCGCGGCTTGTCCACGTCTGTCCCTTTTTGCAGCGCCGCATGGTACGACAGCAACTGCAGCGGCACGGTGTGCAGGATGGGCGAGAGTGCGCCGTTGTGGCCGCCCGGCAGCTTGATGACGTGGACGAATTCGGATTCCTCGATGTGCACGTCGCCGTCGGCGAACACGTAAAGCTCGCCGCCGCGCGCGCGCACTTCCTGCAGGTTTGACTTGAGCTTTTCGACCAGCGGGTCGTTGGGCGCGATGGTGACGACCGGCATGTCCTTGTCGACCAGCGCGAGCGGGCCGTGCTTGAGTTCGCCGGCCGGGTAAGCCTCGGCGTGGATGTAGGAGATTTCCTTGAGTTTCAGCGCGCCCTCGAGCGCGATGGGGTAATGCACGCCGCGGCCGAGGAAGAGCGCGTGGTGCTTGTTGGCGAAGCGCTGCGCCCAGGCTTCGACCTGCGGTTCCAGGGCGAGCACCTGCTGCACCTTGTTGGGCAGGCTGCGCAGCGCGGCGAGGTGTTCGGCCTCCTGGTTCGGCGTGAGGCGGCCGCGCAGCTTGGCGAGCACCAGAGTCAGGAGGAACAGACCGGCGAGCTGGGTGGTGAAGGCCTTGGTCGAGGCGACGCCGATTTCGGGGCCGGCGCGGGTGAGGAACTTGAGGCGCGAGGCGCGCGTCAGCGCCGACTCCGGCACGTTGCAGATGGTGAGCGTCTTGTCCTGCCCCAGCGACCTGGCGTGGCTGAGCGCAGCGAGCGTGTCGGCGGTTTCGCCGGACTGCGAGATGGTGACGATGAGTGCGTTGGGGTTGGGCACCGAGGTGCGGTAGCGGTATTCGCTGGCGATTTCGGCGTTGGCCGATATGCCGGCGATCTCTTCCAGCCAGTAGGTGGCGACCTTCGCGGCGTGATAGCTGGTGCCGCAGGCGAGGAAGGTCACGGCGTTGACCTGCTTTAGTACCTCGGCCGCATCGAAACCGAACCATTCGGGCTGGACGTGATCCTGCGCCACGGCGGTGAGCAGGGTATCGGTGAGCGCGCGCGGCTGCTCGTGGATTTCCTTCTGCATGAAATGGCGGTAATTGCCCAACTCGGCCATGTCGGCCGAGAGCTCGGACACATGCACCGCGCGGTCGGTCTCCGTGCCCGCGGCATCGAACACCCGAACCGACAGCAGGCCGATGTCGGCGACGTCGCCTTCCTCCAGATAGATCACGCGCTGGGTCACCGGCAGGAGCGCGGACACGTCCGAGGCGATGAAGTTTTCCTCGATGCCGAGGCCAATGAGCAGCGGGCTGCCCTTGCGCGCGCAGATCAGGCGGTGCGGCGCGTCCTCGCTCACCACGCCGATCGCGTAGGCGCCTTCGAGCCGGGCCACGGCGGCGCGGGTGGCGGCGAAGAGGTCCTTGCTCTGGCGATAGTGCTGCTCGATGAGGTGCGCGATCACCTCGGTGTCGGTTTCCGAGGTGAAGGTGAAGCCAGCGGCCTTGAGTTCGGCACGCAGCGCCTCGTGGTTTTCGATGATGCCGTTGTGCACCACGGCGAGCCCGCCGCTCACGTGCGGATGCGCGTTCGCCTCGGAGGGCGCGCCGTGGGTGGCCCAGCGGGTGTGGGCGATGCCGAGATGGCCGTGCACCTGCTGTTTCGCACAATCCTCCGCGAGCGACGCCACCCGGCCGACGCTGCGCACGCGCTTCAGGCCGCCGTTGATGGTGACGAGCCCAGCCGAATCGTAGCCGCGATATTCGAGCCGCCGCAGGCCTTCGAGCAGGATGGGAACGACGTTACGCTGCGCGACCGCGCCGACGATACCGCACATAACTAGGCTTCCTTCTTCTGTTTGACCGGGCGCTGCCAGCCGGGAATGGTGAGCTGCTTGGCGCGCGACAGCGTGAGCTCGCCCGCCGGCGCGTCTTTCGTGAGGGTCGTGCCCGCGCCCAGCGTAGCGCCCCGGCCCACGGTGACCGGCGCGACGAGCTGGGTGTCGGAGCCGACGAAGACCTCGTCCTCGATCACGGTGCGGTGCTTGTTCACGCCGTCGTAATTGCAGGTGATGGTGCCCGCGCCGATGTTCACCTTCTTGCCCATGGTGGTGTCGCCCACGTAGGACAGGTGGTTGATCTTGGAGCCGTCGTCGATCTGGCTGTTCTTGATCTCGACGAAGTTGCCCACGTGCACGTCGCGCGCCAGTTTTGTTCCTGGCCGGATGCGCGAGAAGGGGCCGATCTTGTTGGCTTCGCCAATCTGGGCGTCGTCGATGAGGGTGAAGGCGTCAAGCTTCGTCGCGGCGGCGATGCGGACATTGCGCAGCACGCAGTTGGCGCCGATGTGCACGCCGTCGCCGAGTTCGACCCGGCCTTCGAACACGCAGTTGACGTCGATGCTGACGTCGCGCCCGCAGGTCAGCGTGCCGCGCACGTCGATCCGCGCCGGGTCGGCGAGCGTCACGCCGGCGTCGAGCAGCGCGCGCGCGATTTCGCCCTGGTGGATGCGTTCGAGCTCGGCAAGCTGCGCCTTGCTGTTCACGCCCAGCACCTCCCAGTCGTGCGCGGGTTGGTGGGTTTCCACCGCCACGCCGTCGGCCACCGCCATGGCGATGATGTCGGTGAGGTAGTACTCGCCCTGCGCGTTGTCGTTCTTCAGCCGGCCGATCCAGCGTTTCAGACGCGCCGTCGGCACCGCAAGGATGCCGGTGTTCACCTCGCGGATCGCGCGCTCGGCGTCGTCGGCGTCCTTGTGCTCGACGATGCGCGTCACCTGGCCATCGACGCGCACGATGCGGCCATAACCCGTAGGGTCAGCCAGTGTGACCGTCAGCAGCCCCAGTTTGCCCGCCTGCGCTGCCGTCACCAGGGGCTGCAAGGTTGCGGCGCGCGTCAGCGGCACATCGCCATACAGCACCAGCGTCACGCTGTCATCGGCCAGCACCGGCAGCGCCTGCTGCACCGCATGGCCCGTGCCGTGCTGTTCGGCCTGCAACACGAACGTCAGCTTGTCGTCAGCCATCGCCTGCGGCACCGCCTCGCCGCCAAAACCATACACCACACAGGTCTGGCTGGCTCCCATCGTGCGGGCGGTGTCGGTTACATGCCGCAGCAAGGGCTTGCCCGCCAGCTTGTGCAGCACCTTGGGCAGGTCGGAACGCATGCGCGTGCCTTTGCCGGCCGCCAGTATCAGGATTTCCAGGAGAGTAGACATGGATGAGTCAACGGGGCAGACAGGGAATTGAACACAAAGCCTGCAAGAGGCGCGCCAAGTATAGCGCCCCGGTTTGGGCGCCAGAATGAAAAACGCAGCAAGGAATTTTCCCGCGCTTTAATTCAAGGGCCGCGCTGTCCCCCGCTAGTTGCCCCGAGTTCAAGTTATCGTGGGGCACGTCGATAACGTTCCGGGTCTGAATCTACCGGCCCGTTCGCTACACATAATCATCTTCGAATTTCACTCGGGAGCAGTACAGAATGTCTTTTGAAAAATCCAAATCTATTGTGCGTGCCATGCTGGTGGTTGCTCTAATTGGCGTGGCCACGGGCTGTAGCACCTCCGGCAGCCTCAAAGTGCACGAAGCCCGGCAAGGTCAGGCAGTCAAGGGAACGGCCGTAACGCTAACCACACTCGCTCCAGATGAAAAGGGCACCGACATCGCGATTCAATTGAGGGGACAGGTGGCGGCACATTTGCTGGGTGCGGGGCTTTTCAAGAGCATCGCAAACCAGGCTGACAAGGATTCCGATTACAACATCGCCATCAAGCTGACCCAGATCGACGAGGTTTCAGGCACCTCTCGCGTCCTGCTGGGGGTGCTGGCCGGCTCCAATAAAATTGCCGGCGACGTCACCGTGACGGACGCCCGAACCGGCCAAACCGTCAGGTCATTTTCGTTTCTCGGCGAATCGGCGTCACATCCTTTCTCCGGCAAGTCGGACATCAAGGACGCCGTTAGCAAGTCTGCCGAAGAGATCATCAAAGGCCTGAATTGAGGGCATGAGCGGACGGCCGGGCGCAACACCTGCTGGCAGGTCACAGGCAAATTTTATAAAAAGCAACCTTCGGGTTGCTTTTCTTATTGCTTTTCTTAGAGGTTGCCGCCCCGCATCAATCCTCTTGCTCTGCTACTTGATCGCCGCTATCAAAGCGCAATCACAAGGGGCCAGGCCCACAGTGTTTTGCCAGTTGACAAATCCTGCGATGAATTCGGAAACCCTGGGACAACAGTCCCCAAGCAACACGATGGAGCAGTTTGCAAATTCTCCCGACCTGTCGAACGAGCTGATGAATGCCATCAGGGACGCTTTCACCGCGCATAGCACCAAGAGCAGCGGGTGCAGCAGCGCTTCGACATGGTAGTCATGTGCACATGAAGTCCGACAACTTCAAATGTCCTTGGCAACACACCGGCGACCTGGCGAGGATCGTGCACGACTTGGAGAAAAGCATAGAAACTTCCGTGGCACTGCCGGAAACGCTACACCGAACTTTTTTCACTTGTCTGGGCGATCGTCGAAACGATGCCCCTCGGCACCATCTCCCGTTGGGTTGCAAACCCCGAGACGTCGAGGTAAGGAAGGAATCATGGCAAGCCCGGGGCCTCCAAACTTCGAAGTCCTCGAGAGCGTGCTTCACACCTTGACGCTTGTCCGTAATGTTTGCCTGCGCCATGGCCGACTCCGGAACCGGAGGTTTACCCTGTCTCCCCCAGATCAAACGCATAGCGGATCGACTCGAGCCACCCAGTGCGCCGCGTAACCAGGCGCACCATCTCTACAACCCTCTTTCGTCATGGAGTTTCTCCTCCGCTCACGCAGCCCATCGAGCCCGGATCGGCCTGCCGGCCGCGCGGGCGCTCAGTACGCGTCCCGCAGCTGGCGGAAGGACAGTGCGGCGAACACGGCGCCCACGACCGCGCCGCCGAGGGCATCCAGAACGACGTGTTGGCGGGTTGCAATCGTCGACCAGATGATAACCGAACAGTGCAGCGCGCTCACGAGCGGAAGGATCGCCGGCGCGCCCATGCGGGCGAACAGCCGGTTGAGCCAGAGCGCGGAAAAGACGGCGGAGGCGACATGCAGCGACGGGAAGGCGTTGCCGGCCGCGTCGATCCCCTTGATGGGCACGAACGCGGGATAGGCCTGCCAGTCGATGCCGGCCGGCGGGGTGCTGGTCGGGAACAGCCAGAAGATCGCCAGGCAGAACAGGCAGAGCCAGCCGATCCACTGCCCGAAGCCGAGCAGGGCGCGCATCGTGCCCAGCAGGGCCGGCGGCAGCGAAACGTAAACCCACAGCGAAACGTAGGCCGGCAGGGCGGCCGGCGAAAACGCGATCCAGGTATCGAGCCAGGTCTGCGGCATGACGACGGGCGGGGTAAGCGGATTATGCAGAACGGCGAAATAGCCCCAGAAGAACAGCGCCATGAACAGCATGGTGCCGAAGGCCTTGAACGGCCACATGAAGACCAGGCGCTGGGCCAGTTGACGCTGCCAGGGAAGGGAAGAAGGGGACGCCATGAATGTGTTCGACTTGACTTGCGGAAACGGGAGCCCGAAGGATACCCGGAGGGGGTTGGAAAGCCTTGGGACAGGGAGGGGGATCGGCTAAAATCCGCGCGCTATGGAATCCATTGAACTGATACGCAATTTTCTCAATGCCCGCCAAGGCGTCGAGCCGGCCCGGGTCGTTCCAGAGGCGATGCTGGCCGATCTCGGCGTCGACTCGCTGATGATGCTCGAACTGATGTTCGAATTCGAGGACAAGTTCGGTCTCAAGCTGCCCGAGGACATGAAAAGCCCGCAGACCGTCGGCGAAATGGTCGCGCAGATGGATGGGCTGATCGTCAGCCAGCCGCACTGAACATGCAGCCGCGGCGCGTGGCGATCACCGGCCTCGGCCTGGTCAGCCCCTATGGGGGCGATCTTACCGACTTTTTCGCCCGCCTGGCCGCCGGCGAATCCGCCGTTCGCCATCTCTTGACCGACGACCGGCCGCGCCCGCTTTCCGTCCCCTTCGTCGACTGCCCGGCGTTCGACGCCGACCGTGCGCTCGGCAAGCCGCTCGCTTCGATGATGGACCGCTTTGCCCAGCTGGGCATGGCCGCGGCCTTCGCCGCCTGGGACGATGCCGGCCTGCCGCGCGCCCCAGGCAACGAGCCGCGCGATGCCTGGGGCGTTTCGTGGGGGACCGCGCTGGGCGGCACGCTGGCTTACGAGCGCGGCTACCGCGACCTCTGGCAGAACGGCCGCGACCGCCTGTCGCCGCTCACCGTCGTCTTCGGCATGAACAACGCGGCCAATGCCCACATCTCGATCCAGCTCGGCCTCGGCGGCGTGAGCACCAGCCACACGGCGGCCTGCGCCTCGTCGGCCGTGGCCATCGGCGAGGCCTTCCGCCGCGTGCGCAGCGGCGAGGCGCCGGTGATGCTCGCCGGCGGCTCC
>JAIWOS010000197.1 GCA_020217265.1 Thiobacillus sp.
AGCGGCTGGCCGCAGCCGGCGCGCTACCCCCTGCCGTCACTCTCGAGATGCAGCGCTCGGTCGACATGTTCGGTGCGCTGTTCGACACCATGCACGCGGAAAAATCGGTGAGCGAAGGAATGAAACCCTTCTTCCACCAACTGGAAACCAGCCTCATCAAGCTGGCGATGTCCGATCCGCAGTTTCTCGTTTCGCCCGCCCACCCGGCGCACAAGGTGCTGAACACGCTCGACCGCATCAGCATGGTGGCCGGCGACGACGGCAAGATCGCCGACCAGCGGCTGCTGCGCCTGATGGCACGCTGGACCGACCGCATCAATGCCGAGGCGGACAAGAACCCCGGCGTGTTCGAAGAAGCGCGCACCCAGCTCGAACGTGTGGTGAAGCCACTCTTGAACGAGCGCGCCGCGCGCGTCTTCCGCCTGCAGGAAATGTGCGAAGGCCGGCAGAGCGCCGAAGTCGCCAAGCAGCGCATCCTGCGCGAACTGCTGGCGCGGCTGGACGAGCGGCCCGTGCCCAATGCGGTGATCGAGCTTCTGAACGGCGGCTGGCGCAACGTGCTGCTCATCGCCGAAATGCGGCACGGCCCCGACAGCGAGGAAGCGCGCGAAGCCTGGCAGGTTCTGCAACTGCTGTCGACCTGGCTCGATCCGCACCACGACATCGCGCCCACGACCCACGAAATCCAGACCCTCCTGCAGCGTGTCGACCAGTCGCTCACCCAGGTGTGCGCCGACAAGTTCGCCCAGGACCGCATCGTCGATCAGCTTGCCGCTGCGCTGTTCGACGAGGAAAAAAAGCAGCAGTCGCTGACCGCCGTCAGCGCGCGTCTCAACGACGCCACCGCCGAACCGCTGACCGAAGCGCAGGACACCCTGGTCGAGCGCCTGCGCGTGGGCGACTGGCTGCAATTCAAGTCGCAGGACGCCCCGCTCAACCTGATCTGGATCGGCGACCAGCCACACGTCTACGTGTTCGCCAACTACCGCGGCCTGAAGAAGCTCGACCTCAAGCGCGCCGACCTGCTGGCCTTGCTGGAAACCGGCGACGCCGAATGGACCGAGGATCTGGAGCTCCCGCTGATGGACCGCTCCTACAGCGCGATGATCCAGAAGATGCAACGCGACCTGGTGTGGCAGGCTTCGCACGATCCCGCCACCGGGCTCGCCAACCGCAAGAGCTTCTTCCGCGCCATTCGCCGTGCCTGGCTGCGCAGCCAGGGCGACGCGGGCTCGGTCGTCGGCGTCATCCAGATCGACATCGCGACCCCGGCCGGCGAGCCCGCAGGCGCCGAAGTTCGCATCCCCATCCTGCGCGATTTTTCCCAACTGCTGCCGAAACACCTGCCGCCTGGCGCGCAGCTGGCGCGTGCCGGCGAATCCGGCCTCGCGTTCTGGTGCGAGGCCGCCGACAGCGACGGCGCAGGCAAACAGGCCTCCGCCCTGCTCGACGCGATTGCCGCGCAGCCGCAGGAAATCGGCGGCGTGCGCTACAGCGTGAAGGCGGCCGCGGGCCTGATGTGGACCCCCGATTGTCTGCACCCCGAAACCTATTACGACAACGCCAACGCCGCCTGCGCCACCGCGCGCGAAACCGGCGTGCCCTTCGTGCATTTTGGCGACGAAACCGCCGACAGCGGCGTGCTGGCGCTGGCGGAATGGGCGCACGAGCTCACCCGCATCCTCGGTGAAAACGGTCTGGCCCTCAACGTTCAGCCGGTGGTCGCCGCCACCGACGCCGCGCGCACGGCGCTCTACTACGAAGTCCTCCTGCACCCCGCCGTGCAGGCCGAGCGCAGCATCGAAACGCGCGATCTCATCGCCGTCGCCGAACGCCTGCAGCGAATCACCGAAATCGACCGCTGGGTCGTTCGCCATGTCCTGCAGTGGATGCGCGATCACGCCGAGCGGCTGGCCGGCATCGGCGGCTTCTCGATCAACCTGTCCGGCCAGTCGGTCATGAACCCGCTGTTCCTCAAGTTCGTCCAGTCCGAACTCGCACGCGGCGACATTCCCGGCAACAAGCTCATTTTCGAGATCAGCGAGGCCGACGCCGTCGAGGGCCATGCGCAAACCCAGCTCTTCATGCGCCAGCTCCAGCGCTACGGCTGCCGCTTCACGCTCGACGACTTCGGCGTGGGCACCAGTTCGTACACCAGCCTCAAGAGCATGAAGCTCGATTACCTCAAGCTCGACCGCGCGCTCGTCCGTGAAATCGGCACCAGCATGATCGACGAGGCGCTGGTGCGCTCCATCCTCGAAACCGGCCAGTTCCTCGAAGTGAAGACCATCGCCGGCTTCGTCGAGGACGAAGCCGCGCTCGCCAAGCTGGCGGAGATGGGGGTGGATTGCGTGCAGGGGTATCTGATCGGGGAACCGCGGCCACTGGAATCGCTGGGCTGAGCGAAGTTCAGTCAGAACTCCCAACAGGCGGAAAGAACGCCACGGCTGCCGAGCGCGACACACCGGTACCCCGCCGGATCACGGCTGCCAGCCTGTTTCCTCTCGCGCATGCGATGCGGCCTCGTAGATCGCCACCCCTACCCGCTTGATGTGATCGACCAGCGCCGGGGTGTCCAGCGCGTGGTAACGCGAAAGATCGATCTTGTAGGGCAGCAGCAGATCGTCCAGCTCGGATTCGATCTTCAACTGCTCCGGGAGTGAAACGGCCTCGCCCACGAGGCACAGATCGATGTCGGAGCCCGCACGAAAACCGCCTTTCGCGCGCGAACCGTACAACACCGCCTTTTCGACCGCCGGATGCGCTGCCAGCACATCGCGGATGCGCGTGAGGGTGTCTTCCGGGAGGCCGTAGGGCATGGCGGGCCAGATGCGTCAGGATTGCGCCCTGAGCGCATTCATCCTGTGCAGGAAATGCTCGAACAACGGGAAATACCGCACGACGACATGGCCACAAATCTCGTCTGCGATTTTCTGCTGGTAGGTGTGCGAAGTCAGGTTGCGGCTCTTGATCATCTCCATCCAGCCTTCGCCGTCTTCGATGAGCCCCTTCTGAAACGCCTCCCGGGCGGCATCACGCGACCCGGTGATGGCCATGTTGCCCTGATACGCGAAGTAATCCTTCATCAAGTTCCATGCCAGTTCGTGCGTGAACTCGAACGCCTGGATCAGGCCCTGTTTTTCCAGATCGGACAGCGGGCGCTGACGGCTGATCGTCACGGCATGCGCCAGTTGTTCCAGCGCCTTGCTGAAATTGGCCAGACGTTGCTGCCAGCGGATATCGGGATCGCTCATGTCAGCCATGTAACGGAAAGAGCTGTATCCTTCAAGCCGTCCCGCCCACCGTCAACCCGTCGATCCTGAGCGTCGGCTGTCCCACGCCGACCGGCACGCTCTGGCCTTCCTTGCCGCAGGTGCCGACGCCGGAATCCATTTCCATGTCGTTGCCGATCATGGAGACCCGGGTCAGCGCATCGGGGCCGTTGCCGATGAGGGTCGCGCCCTTGACCGGGTAGGTGATCTTGCCGTCCTCGATCATGTAGGCCTCGGCGGCGGAGAAGACGAATTTGCCGCTGGTGATGTCGACCTGGCCGCCGCCGAAGTTGACGGCGTAGAGGCCGTTCTTCACCGAGGCGATGATTTCGTGCGGGTTCTTGTCGCCGCCGAGCATGAGGGTGTTGGTCATGCGCGGCATGGTGAGGTGGGCATACGACTCGCGGCGGGCGTTGCCGGTGGGAGCCATGCCCATCAGCCGCGCGTTCATCATGTCCTGCATGTAGCCCGTGAGGATGCCGTCTTCGATCAGCACGGTGCGCTGGGTGGGGTTGCCTTCGTCGTCGACGTTGAGCGAACCGCGCCGCAGCGGAATGGTGCCGTCGTCGATGACGGTGACGCCGGGCGCGGCCACGCGCTCGCCGATGCGGCCGGAGAACGCGCTGCTGCCCTTGCGGTTGAAGTCGCCTTCCAATCCATGGCCGATCGCTTCGTGCAGCAGGATGCCGGGCCAACCGGAACCGAGCACGACGGTCATCGTCCCGGCGGGCGCCGGGCGTGCGTCCAGATTGACGAGCGCCTGATGCACGGCCTGGCGGGCGTACTGTTCCAGAATCTCGTCGGTGAAGTAGCGGTAGTCGAAGCGGCCGCCGCCGCCGCCGCTGCCCTGCTCGCGGCGGCCGTCCTGCTCGGCGATCACTTGCAGCGACAGCCGCACCAGCGGACGCACGTCGGCGGCCAGATGGCCGTCGGAGCGCGCGACGAACACGACTTCGTATTCGGAAGCGAGGCTGGCCATGACCTGAATCACGCGCGGATCCATGGCGCGCGCTTTTTTCTCCAGGCGCTCGAGCAGCGCGACCTTGGCCGGGTCGTCGAGGCTCGCCAGCGGATCGACCGCGTTGTAGAGCACGCGCTGCTCGCCCTTGCGGGCGATGGCCGCGCTGCGCTGCTGGCCGGCGCGCGCAATCGCGCGGGTGGCGTCGGCGGCGGCGGCAAGTGCGTCGAGGCTGATGTCGTCGGAATACGCGAAGGCGGTTTTTTCGCCCGAGATCGCGCGCACCCCCACGCCCTGGTCGATGTTGAAGCTGCCCGATTTGACCTGCCCTTCTTCGAGGCTCCAGCCTTCGGAACGGCTGTACTGGAAATACAGGTCGGCGTAATCGACGTCGTGCGACATCAGTCGCGAGAACACGGGGGCGAGCTTGTCGGCGTCCAGCCCGTTGGGGGCGAGCAGCGTCGATTCGGCCGAGCGGAACAGCGCTTCGGCAGACTGGATGGGGGTGAAGGCGTCGGTCGGGTTCATGGTGGGCCTCATTTGGCGGGTTCGCGTTTGGCGGGGGTGCGGCGCTCGGCTTCCTGCACGTCGATCTGCGGCGTGCCCAGGTAGCGGTGTTGCAGCGCGGGCAGGCTCTTTCTCAGGCTCGCCTGGTACGCAGGGTTGATGTTGGCGATGACCACCCCGGAGCCGCGCGGCAGGCGGTCGAGCACCACGCCCCAGGGGTCGACGATCATGCTGTCGCCGTGCGTTTCGCGGCCCGACAGATGGTAGCCGCCCTGCGCCGGGGCGATGACGTAGGCAAGGTTTTCGATCGCGCGTGCGCGGATCAGCGTTTCAAAATGCGCGCGGCCGGTGGTGGCGGTAAACGCCGATGGCACGACAATGATGTCGACCCCGGGCATGGCACGGTAGAGTTCCGGAAAGCGCAGGTCGTAGCAGATGGAAAGCCCGATACGGCCGAACGGGCTGTTGATGACGACGATGGTGTCGCCCGGCTCGATGAGTTTCGATTCCTGGTAGCGCTCGTTGCCCAGATCGAGGCCGAAGAGATGGATCTTGTCGTAGCGCGCGACCTGCTTGCCGCGCTCGTCGTACACCAGGCAGGCGTTGCGCACCTTGCTCGCCACGCTCGCTTCCAGCGGCACCGAGCCGCCGACGAGCCAGATCTTGTGCTTTTTCGCCATGCGCGAAAGAAACGTCTGGATCGGCCCGTTGCCTTCCGGCTCGCGCGCCTTCACCACGTCGGCGTCCTTCAGTCCCATGATGGCGAAGAACTCGGGCAGCGCCACCAGCCGCGCGCCGCCTTCCACCGCCAGTTCGATGAGCTGCTCGGCTTCGGCGAGATTGGCCGGCACGCTGGGGCCGGACGCCATCTGGATCGCCGCGACGCGCACGGCGCCCGCCTGCTGGGCGGGTTTCTTGACCTGCGCGCCCTTGGGCCGCGCGAGGGAGGACTTGGCAAGTTTTTTCGTCGTCATGTGGTGGTGCCGCGGTCAGGGTTCTGCGGGTTCCTGTTTGGCCTTGGTTCTGGATAATCGTTTCACGTCCGGCGCCAGCCACGGGCCGGTCACCATGTATTCCTGGCTGATGGCTTCTTCCACCGGGTCGCGCAGGATCTTTTGCGCGGCCAGCGCGCCCACGCCTGCTATCGGCCCGCCAAGCAGCGCGCCCGCCACGGCCACGCCTTCGGACAGTTTCGGGATCACCTTCACCCTGAGCTGCACGGTTTCCTGCCGCAGGTCGGCCAGGCCCGACATGTTGACCTTGGCGGCCGGGCCGCGCATCCGGAAATCGTCGCTGTAGACGACGCCGCGCGCGATGCGCAGCGTGGCTCCCATGTCGTCGAAGGCGTAGCCTGAATTGAAGATATCACGGAAATCGAAGTTCAACCGGCGCGGCAGCGATTGCAGGCTCAGCACCCCCAGGAGCTTGCCGGCGCCCGGTTCGACCTTGAGAAACTGACCGTTTTTCGCCTTGAAATCGAGCTGGCCCGCCAGCGTGCGAAAGCCGAAGTCGGCCGGCGAGCCTTCCCACGTGGCATTGCCGGATATTTCGGCGGTACCGCGCTTGAGCGTGTCGGGAAAGCCGAAGCGGGCGAGAAAGCGGCCGGCGTCGAGTACGTTGAGATCCAGGTCGGCACGCGTCTCGCCCGTGCCGCCATCGCGCCACAGGCCGCTCATGCGGAACACGCTGTCGGCATGCGTGAGTTGCAGGTTTTCGATGACCAGCCCCTGCGGCGCGCCGCGCGCCACGACATCGAGGCGACCCAGCGGGCGGTCCTGCAGGCGGAAATCGTCCACCACCAGATCGAGCACGGGGAATTCGGACGCCTTCATGTTCTGCGCATCGTCGCCGGACGCGGCCGGCGCGGGGTCCGGAATGACGAGCTGG
Source organism: Thiobacillus sp. (assembly GCA_020217265.1). Lineage (GTDB taxonomy): Bacteria > Pseudomonadota > Gammaproteobacteria > Burkholderiales > Thiobacillaceae > Thiobacillus. The sequence goes on from JAIWOS010000197.1 coordinate 6,625, forward strand.
CGGAACTGCGCCGAGACCCGCGCAGGCTGCGCGGCGCCGGCCGGCCGGTAGGTCAGCGTGCCGGAAACTTCATGCCCGTTCACCTGGGTACGCAACAGGCCGTTGCGGGTGCGCCCCTGCAAGCGCACGTCCTGGAAGCGGCGCCCCATCAGGTCGAAGCTGTCGAAACCAAGGTCGATGGTCGAGAGCTGCGCGCCGCCTTCGCGCTCGGGCAAGAGGCCCATCCAGCCTGAAATGTCCAGGCCGCGGCCGCTGCCGGCGAGCCGCAGGCCGGGGTCGGCAGGCATGACGGCCGAGCCGCCGAAGCGGATTTCGCCGCGCACGAAACGGCCCGCGTCGTCGTCGCGCCAGACGGCGCCGACGAGCCGTCCCAGCTTCACCTCGTGCACGCGGCCGTCGGGCAGCGGCTGGGCGCTGGCAAAGAGGGGCAAGGCCTGCGCGGCCGGCTTGCCCAGCGGGGCGGGAAGGCTGGACCCCAGGCCGACGAGATCGGATTCGACGCGCACGCGCTCGCCGCCCGGCTCGAAATCGATCTGCCCGTGCCAGAGCGTCTGCCCCGACAGCCGTGCCCCAAGCGCTTCGCCCAGCCACGGCGCCATGCCGGCGGCGGTGGCACGCCCCTGCGCGAGGAGGCGCACCTCGCCGTTCTGGGTGAGCGCGTCGATCCGCAGGGGGCCGCCCAGAAACTGCGCGGCGATATTGCTGGCAGTGAGCGAATTGCCGGTGAATTCGACGTCGCCGCGCAGCTGTTCGATGCGGGGCAGCGACGGCGAATAGAGCGTGTCGCCAAGAAAGGACAAACGCCCCGCCACGGTGGTGTCGTGGCTGCGGCGCAAGGGCACGCGCAGGCTCAGGGCCAGCCGCATGGCGCCGTTGCCGTCGAGCGCATCGGTGAAGCCGCGCAGGCGCTCGCCCACCGGGCTGAAGTTGGCGAAGCGGATGAAATCCTGCACCGGGCCATTGGCCTGCCCGTCGACCTGGAGCAGTTCGTCGTGATGCAGCAGGTCGGGGATAACGACCTTGACCGGCGCCAGCGCCACGCCGTAGATGCGGGCGCGGGTCGAATTCACCTGCATCGCCCGGCCTGCGAACACCAGACTGGCGTCCACGTCCTCGATCACGGGCCAGTCGTGGACGTAGCGGATCGTCGCGTCCTTCACCTTCGCCTCGACGCGGAATGCACCGTCGCCGCGGTCGAAGGGGAAGCGCGCGAGATCGCCGCGCAGGCTGAAGCGCACGTCGTCGGAGCGCCCCGCCACGACCCCTTGTCGCGCCCAGTCCACCGTGGCGTCGCCGATGCGCCTGGGCAGGTAGCGGTATACCGCGGTGCCGTCGGCGCGCGTCAGGCGCGCTTCGAGATCGGCCCGGCCGCGCGTGCCGGGCACGTATTCGTAGCTGCCCTTGAGCGTGCCGGCCGCGTCGGGGTTGGCGAACGCCAGCTCGTCAAAACGGAGCAGGTGGCCGCGCGCGGTCCTCGACCAGCCGCCACGTGCGCGCAGTTCGTCGACCTGTATCCGGGGCTCGCGGAACAGTGCCGGCAGGTCGAGCGCGAGCGGGTGGGCGTCGAGCTCGAACCGGCCGCCGCGCGCGTCGCCCTCGATGGTGCCGGCGAGCCGGTCGAAGCCGGGGATCGCGCCGTCGGCGTTGATGCCGAGCCCGCTGAAACGGGCAAGCACGCTGAAGTTGTCGGCGCCGGGGCGCGCGCCCGTCCAGCCGAGTTTCAGGCTCTCGATGCGGCCGCGCGGGTGGGTCGCCGCCAGACGCGCACGCAATTCGGCCGGCAGCGGCAGGCCGGGCAGCACGTGCTGCCAGTTCGCCAGATCGAGCGCGCGTCCGGTGAGTTCGCGCGAGGTCGCGTCCCAGGCGAATCCCAGGTCGAACGCTTCGCCAAGGGCAGCGCCCGTCCACGCCACGCGCAGTTTCTCGAACGCGACGCGCTGGCCGTGCGCGCTGCGCTACCAGCTCGCCTGACC
>JAIWOS010000198.1 GCA_020217265.1 Thiobacillus sp.
GGGCGTCGGGGCGGGAACCGGGGTAGGGGGCGGCGCGGGTTGCGGTGCCGGCGGCTGCGCCGCGCAGGCGGCAAGCAGCAGCGCGAATAGCGGCAGGCTTGCGCGACGCGCGCCGGCACGCAAAGATGCGGCAACTCGCGGGGAGGGCATTACATGGAAAGCCAAGGCCTGGGCTGGTTGCTGCTGGAGGCGGGGATTGCGCTGGGACTGCTGCTGTTCATCGTGTGGTGGACGATGAAGAAGTGAGCGCGGCGATCAATGCAGCACGCGCGGCATCGACAGGGTGAACGCGGGGATTTCGGCATCGAACTTGTTGCCGTCTTCCGCCACCATCTGATACGTGCCGTGCATGGTGCCCACCGGCGTCGCCAGTGCGGTGCCGCTGGTGTATTCGAAACTCTCGCCCGGGCGCAGCAGCGGCTGCTCGCCGACCACGCCGAGGCCCTTGACTTCCTGCACCACGTTTTCGGCGTCGGTGATGATCCAGTGACGCGAGATGAGCTGCGCGGCCACCGTGCCGCTGTTGGCAATGGTGACGGTGTAGGCGAACACGTAGCGGTCCGCCGAGGGGTCGCTCTGGTCGGGAAGGTAAGCGGTGTTGACGCTCACGTCGATGTGGTATTTCTTGCCTTCGGCCACGGCGCTGCTCGGACGGGTTGGAATGGCCCGAGTGTAACGCAATGACGTAAAATGTCGCAGTTCGAATCCCCACCCTTCCGGAGCTTCCCATGACCTACCGCATCGCCCCGTCCATCCTGTCGGCCAACTTCGCCAAGCTCGGCGAGGAAGTCGACGACGTGCTGAAGTCCGGCGCCGACATCGTCCACTTCGACGTGATGGACAACCACTACGTGCCCAACCTCACCATCGGCCCGCTGGTGTGCGAGGCGCTGCGGAAGCACGGCGTGACTGCGCCGATCGACGTGCACCTGATGGTGAAGCCGGTCGACCGCATCATCCCCGACTTCGCCAAGGCGGGCGCCACCTACATCACCTTCCACCCGGAAGCCTCCGAACACATCGACCGCACCATCGGCCTGATCCGCGAAGCCGGCTGCCAGCCGGGCCTGGTGTTCAACCCCGCCACCCCGCTCGACGTGCTCGAATACACGCTCGACAAGATCGACATGGTGCTTCTGATGAGCGTGAACCCCGGCTTCGGCGGCCAGAAGTTCATTCCCTACGTGCTCGACAAGGCGAAGAAGGTGCGCAAGATGATCGACGAACGCGGCCTCAAGGTGAATGTCGAGATCGACGGCGGCGTCGGCCCGGCCAACATCGCCGAAGTCGCGCGCGCCGGCGTCGATACCTTCGTCGCCGGCTCGGCCGTGTTCGGCAAGCGCAACGAAGCCGACCCCAACCGCTACGACACCATCATCGGCCAGATGCGCGCCGAGCTGGCGAAGGTTTGAAGTCTGCTTAACAGGGAGGTAAGGGAGGTTCTGGGAGGAAACCCTCAGGAACCCTCCCTTACCTCCCCTCCCTCCCTGTAAAAAATGAATTTTCCCATACCCATCAAAGCCGTCGTCATCGATCTCGACGGCACCCTGCTCGACACCGCACCCGATCTCGCGCACGCCGCTGAACTGATGATGGCCGACCTCGGGCTGCCCTGCCCGAGCCTGGAAACGATTTCCACCTACATCGGCAACGGCGTGTCGCGGCTGGTCAAACGCGTGCTCACCGGCGAGATGGACGCCGAGCCCGATCCCGCGCTGTTCGAACGCGCGATCAAGCTCTACCAGAAGCATTACGGCGAACACGTCTCGCTGCATTCGCGGCCGTTTCCCGGCGTGGTCGAGGGGCTCGACGCTTTCAAGGCGATGGGCGTGCACGTGGCCTGCATCACCAACAAGGCCGCGCAGTTCACCCACCCGCTCCTGAAGGACACGGGGTTGTTCGACTATTTCGAGCTGATTCTTTCCGGCGACACCCTGCCGAAACGCAAGCCCGACCCGCTGCCGCTTTTGCATGCCTGCGAGAAATTCGGCATCGCGCCCAGGGAGCTGCTGCTGATCGGCGATTCGCTCAACGACACCCAGGCCGCGCGCGCGGCGGGCTCGCCCGTGTTCTGTGTGCCCTACGGCTACAACCGCGGCCGCCCCGTGAGCGAACTCGATCTCGACGCCGTGGTGCCGACGCTTGCGGATGCGGCGAAGATGGTGACGAAGGCATGAATCCAGGGGCTAGGTGCCTGGGGTTAGGGCTTAGGGAGCGCGCGCCGGGCGCGCGATGGTGACGCTGCGCATCGCTTTTCCCCAATCCCCGGTTCCTAACTCCAAGCCCCTACAAAGATGACCGAACAAGACTTCTTCGACCTCGCCCGCGCCGGCTACAACCGCATTCCGCTCACGCGCGAACTGCCCGGCGACCTGGAGACGCCGCTCTCCGTCTATCTGAAACTCGCCAACGCGCCCTACACCTACCTGCTCGAATCGGTGGTCGGCGGCGAGCGTTTCGGCCGCTACTCCTTCATCGGCCTGCCGGCGCGCACGGTGATCCGCGTGCGCGCGCACGTGCTCACGGTCGAAACCGACGGCCAGGTGGTCGAGGAGCACAACCTCGATGATCCGCTCGCCTTCATCGCCGACTACCAGGCGCGCTTCAAGGCCGCGCCGGTGGCCGGACTGCCGCGCTTCACCGGTGGGCTCGCCGGATACTTCGGCTACGACACCATCCGCTACATCGAGAAGCGGCTCGCTGCGACACGGAAGCCCGACGCCATCCACACGCCGGACATCCTGCTCATGCTCACCGAGGAGCTGGCGGTGTTCGACAACCTCGCCGGCAAGCTCTACCTCATCACCCACGCCGACCCCATGCAGGCCAACGCCTACGCCAACGCCTGCCTGCGGCTGGGCGAACTCGCCGCGCAGCTGCGCCAGCCGGTGAGCCTGCCGCCCGAGCCGCGCGCGGAAGCCGCCGACCCGGTGTCCGAATTCGGCGAGGCAGAATTCAAGGCCGCGGTACAAAAGGCCAAGGATTACATCGGCGCCGGCGACATCATGCAGGTGGTGCTCTCCCAGCGCATGGCGCGGCCGTTCGGCGCAAGCCCGCTGTCGCTGTACCGCGCGCTCAGGAGCCTCAATCCGTCGCCCTACATGTTCTATTACGACTTCGGCGGCTTCCACGTCGTCGGCTCGTCGCCCGAAATCCTGGTGCGGCTCGAAGGCGACACCGTCACCCTGCGCCCCATCGCCGGCACCCGCCCGCGCGGCCTCACCCGCGAGGACGACCAGCGTCTCGCCGAGGAACTGCTGGCCGACCCCAAGGAATGCGCCGAGCACCTGCAACTGCTCGACCTGGGGCGCAACGACACCGGCCGCGTCGCCGTCACCGGCAGCGTCAAAGTCACCGAGAACATGACCATCGAGCGCTACTCGCACGTCATGCACATCGTTTCCAACGTCGAAGGCAAACTGAAGCCGGAGCTTTCCGCCATCGACGTGCTGCGCGCGAGCTTCCCCGCCGGCACCGTGTCCGGCGCGCCCAAGGTGCGGGCGATGGAAATCATCGACGAACTCGAACCCACGAAGCGCGGCGTGTATGCCGGCGCGGTGGGCTACCTCGGCTTCACCGGCGACATGGATCTGGCGATCGCCATCCGCACTGCCGTCGTCAAGGACGGCATGCTCTACGCCCAGGCCGGCGCGGGCATCGTCGCCGACTCGGTGCCCGACAACGAATGGATGGAAACGCTCAACAAGGCGCGCGCCGTGGTGCGCGCGGCCGAGCTTGCCCAGGCGCGTTTCGGCGGCGAGACGGCGGACTGATTCCCGTCCGTCGGCGGTTCAGCCGCCGACGGCTGCAAGCTGTCGCCGGCGCCACAGCAGCACGCCCATCAGCAGCACGCAGGCAGCGGCCATCGCGGCCGGAAAGAATACCGTCGTGAACGTGCGCTGCCCCAGCGCGGCGACGATCAGCGCGTTGCGCACGACCAGAATCCCCAGAAAGCCGACGGGCTCGCTCCAGGGCCGATGCCAGGATTTGCGCACGGTGGGGCCGAAACCGAGCAGCTCCACCCCCGTCACCAGCACAATCGCCCACAGCGGATCGTTGGCCACCGCCCAGAGCGGAATCGCCGCGAGCCCGGCGATGAAAAACCCCCAGTCGCTGCGCGTGATGCGTATCTCCGACCGTGTCGTCCAGGCGATCGCGGCAACGGCGAGCGTGACCGCGGCGGAAAAACCGACCGCCCACGCGCCCGCGCCGCCCTCGGCGCTGAGCGTGGCGAAGAATGCCACCGAGGTATTCGTGCCCCAGACCACCCAGGAAAACAGGTGGGGCTTGGTCGTGCCGGCACGGATGGAACGGAAATACGGCACGTAGGCGACAAACGTCAGCGCCATTGCCGCGGCGCTCAGCAGCGCCTGAAACGACAGTGCATCCATTCCGGCTGTCATGCCTCGATTCGGTAGCTGTCGGCGCGGCGGGCGCGTACGCCGGGCGTGAAGTCCTCGGGCATCAGTAGGGCGTGCCGTCCTTGTGGCTGAACGTCCACTGGCCGTCGATGAAGCGGGCGGCGAGATCGTCGTCCGGGTAGGTGACTTCGTCTCCCGAGGTGCGGTCGCCGATCTCGAGATAGAGCACGTCCGCGTCCGTTTCGTTGACGAGCGTGTGCGCATCGCCGGAGCCCGCGCGAAAGCCCGCGCACATGCCCGGGGCGAGCGGCGTGCGGCCGGCATTGGTGACGAGGGTGGGGCAGCCATCGAGGATGTACACGAACTCGTCCTGCTTCGCGTGCGCGTGGCGCAGCGAGGACACCGCGCCGGGCGCCAGCCGGGTAAGGTTCACGCCAAAATTCGTGAGGCCGAACAGGTCGCCCAGCGGCCGTTTCTGCCGGCCTGCCAGGCGTGCGGCCAGCATCGCGGCGACGGGCGCGGGGTAATTGGTGGGACGCGCCCGCAACGGGGCATCGGCGGCCACGATTGCAAGGGGCGGCGGTGTGTCGGGCATGGCGACTCCTTCAGGCTTGAGATGAATTTGACGCGGGCGCGGGCGGCGCGGCGGTGTCTGTCAGACTGTAGCAGGCCGTGGCACTGATGGCCCGGCCGTGGCCGTCGAGCCGGAAGGTCTCGGCCACCGGACCGCGATGCCCTAGGTAATAAATCGTGAGGCTGTCCACTCCGGCGAGCACGTCGATCAGGCTGAAATTGAGATCGGGGATCCGCGCCAGCCCCGTCGTCCAGTAGCGGCGCAGGGCCGCGCGGCCGCGCAGGCAGCCGCTGGGCTCGCTGGCGAACGTAACGATGTACGGGGAGCGGAATTCCGGCTCCGCCACGAAAAGATCGAGCACGGCGTCCACGTCGTGGCGGTTCCAGGCATCGAGCCAGCGATGCGCAAAATCCAGGGCGGCGTTCGGTGTCAGTGGTGTCATGCGAATTTTCTCCGGTTCAGGTACGGTACCTGCCGCGCGCGGCGGCGTCGATGTTGCTGCGCGTGAGTCCCAGGTCGTGCAGGGCGCGCTCGTCGAGCGCGCAGAGCTGTTGCGCGCCCCGGCGGTGGCGCAAGGCGCGCAACAGCCAGCGCCACCACGCCGCGAGCAGCCGCCTGCGGTAGCGATTCCGCAGACGCGCTGCGTAGCGCACGCGATCGCGTATGTCGATGCTTGAATCTCGACTGTCCGTGCGGTCCATTGCTGCCCCTCGCGCGTTGCCATGCCCGCATGCTAGGCCGCGGCGGGCTTGCAAACACGTTCAGCTATGCTGGAATCCGTGCAGTACAGTTCGGCAATCTTTAAATCTGTACTGCACGGATTTCCGTCGGACTGTATCGCGCGGTCGGCGGCGGCGGTTCTAGGCTACGCGCTGAAGGAGGACGCATGAGTCTCTACGAACAACTGGCCGAGCGCCTGAAAACCCATATCCGCCAGGGGCTGTACACGCCCGGCCAGAAAGTGCCGTCGGTGCGGCGCTATTCGACCCAGCAGCAGGCCAGCGCCGCCAGCGTGGTGGCGGCGTATCGCCTGCTCGAAGCGCAGGGCTGGCTGGAGGCCAAGCCCCAGTCCGGCTATTACGTGCGCCGGCCCGACAGCCTGCCGCCGCAGGCCACGCAGACCTGCGACGAGGTGGTGCCGTGCCAGGTCAGCGTGTCCGGCCTCGCGGTGCGGCTGTATCACCAGCGCGACGGACTCATCACGCTCGGCGCGGCGGTGCCGCACGCCGACCTGCTGCCGGTGCGCGACTTGCGCGAGGCGACCCACCGGGCGATGCGCCGCGCGCCCGACGCCGGCAGCCGCTACAGCTTCCCGCCGGGCGAAAAATCCCTGCGCCTGCAGATCGCCCGGCGCGCGGCGGAAGCCGGCTGCGCGCTCGACCCGGAGGATATTCAGGTCACCTGCGGCGCCCAGGAGGCGGTCCACCTCGCCCTGCGCGCGACCACCCGCCCGGGCGACGTGGTGGCGATCGAATCGCCCGCGTATTTCGGCACGCTGCAGGCGATCGAGTCGATGGGCCTGCAGGCGCTCGAAGTGCCGTGCGACGGCGACGGCATCAGCCTCGAAGCGCTCGCGCTTGCGCTGGAGCGCTGGCCCGTGAAGGCGGTGCTGGTGGTCGCCAATTTCAGCAACCCGAGCGGCTCGCTGATGCCCGACGCGCGCAAGCGCGAACTGGTGAAGATGCTGGCGGCGCGCGAGATTCCGCTGATCGAGGACGACGTCTACGGCGAACTGGCGCACGCGCGCGCCCGGCCGCACGCCGCCAAGGCCTACGACAGCACCGGCAATGTGCTGTACTGCGGCTCGTTTTCCAAGACGCTCGCGCCCGGCGCGCGCGTGGGCTGGCTGGTGCCCGGGCGCTGGGGGCAGGCGGTGTCGATGCTCAAGTACGTCAGCTCGATGGCCACCGCGACCCTGCCCCAGCTCGCGCTGGCCGAATACCTCGCCAGCGGCCGCTACGAGCGCCATCTGGCGCGCATGTGCCGCACCGTCGAATCCAACCTCCTGCGCGCGCAAACCCTCATCGCCGGCCATTTCCCCCACGGCACGCGGGTGAGCCGACCGCAGGGCGGATTTCTCTTGTGGGTGCAGATGCCGCCCGACTGCGACGCCATGGCCCTGTATCAGGCCGCCATCAACGAAGGCATCAGCATTTCGCCCGGGCCCCTGTTCTCGCCGCAGGAAAAATTCCGCAATTGCTTCCGGCTGTCCGTCGCGCTGCCGTGGGATGGCCGCGTCGAACAGGCGCTGGCCCGGCTGGGGGCGCTTGTCGAGCACGGTAAGGTTCGCTCACCGGGCTAGCTGGGGTGAGGTTGGCCGCTCGCCGGGGAGGGAAGCACGCTCAACTGTCCACGCCGCGCGCGGACGCGTGGCAAGTTTTCATGTGCGATCAACTTGCCTAAGCACATGCCTCGCGCACCTTGATCTTTTGTAAGGCAGGCCATTAAAGCCGGCCATAGTCCGTCTGTATGCTGAATGATCCGGATGAGATTATTTCTGGACGACACCCAGATATCGATCCAGAGAAAACGAATGCTGCGCGACAATAGAAGACGCTCTATCCAGAAGGCTTTTCAGCGACTTGATTCATCGAGGTAGTCAAGAAAGTATCGGTTTGGGCTGAATAAGTCATCGCAAAGGCGGTGGAATGATTTCAGGCACTGACAGGCCGATTGGAATGTCGCTATTGTGAAATATCGGCTGGCCACTTCGACCGAGAAAACGCCGCTGTCGAACTTCGTTAGCCAAATCCGTCGTACAGTCAGAGCCTGCAATCTCGCAGCCTCCCCTTTCCCACCAGGAGACTGATATGTCCGACCGCACCGTTCGCTTGCATCGCGTCATCCGCACCACCCCGGAAAAGATTTACCGCGCGTTCACCGAGGCCGAGGCACTGGCCAAGTGGCTGCCGCCGTATGGTTTCACTTGCACGGTGCATCAGCTCGATGCCTCGGTTGGCGGGGCGTTCCGCATGTCTTTCCGCAATTTTTCCACCGGCCACGCGCATGCGTTCGGCGGCGAGTATCTGGAACTGGCGCCGCATCGCCTGATCCGCTACACCGACCGCTTCGACGATCCCAACCTGCCCGGCGTGCTCGAAGTCACGGTCAAGCTCGAGCCCGTTTCCTGCGGTACGGCGCTGTCGATCGAGCAGGCGGGCATTCCCGAGGCGATTCCGCTGGAGATGTGTTATCTCGGCTGGCAGGAATCGCTCGCGCAGCTGGCCGCGCTGGTGGAGCCGGATATCCCAGGTTGAATTCCGGCGCGGGCCGACTGGGCCTGCGCGATGGGTACCGGTGCGCCGTTCAGGCGGTGCGTTCCGCCACCACGCGCAGGCGCCGGTAATCGGCCCACCAGGCGCCGTCGCGCCAGATCGGCGGCTTCAATCACGCCCCAGGCCGTGCGCCTTGAGCTTGCGGTAGAGCGTGCGCTCGGTGATGCCGAGCGCGGCGGCGACGCGGGCGCGGTGGCCGTCGTGCGCGGCCAGCAATTGCTGCAGGTGGGCGCGCTCGATGTCGCGCAGCGAAGCGGCGGCCGGCGCGGGGGACGCTGCGGG
>JAIWOS010000045.1 GCA_020217265.1 Thiobacillus sp.
CAGCCCGCCGCCCCTCCTTCCGCGGCGCCCCCCGGCGCCGGCACGCCGCTGCCGGCCGCGAACCTTCCGCCCGAAACGACCGGGCTGCCGCTCGCCGACCCGCTTCCGGGCAACCCGCCTGTAACGGGCCTGCCGGACGCGCCACTGTTCCAGCCCGCGCTTCTGCCTCAGGCACAAACCGCGGCCAACAGCGTGCCCGAGCCGGGCAGTCTGATGCTGCTCGCCTTTGGCGGGATGGTGTTATGGTGGATGCGGCGACCGCGCGGCCGTCAGGCGGTAGTCACCCCCGCCGCCTGCTGATCGGCATGGTAGCTGGAGCGCACCATCGGCCCGCAGGCGGCCTGTTTGAAGCCCATCGCCAGCGCTTCCTGCTCGAACTCGCCAAAGCGTTCGGGCGTGACGAAGCGCAGCACCGGCAAGTGATGCTTCGACGGTTGCAGGTATTGGCCCAGGGTCAGCATGTCGACGTCGTGCGCGCGTAGGTCGCGCATTACCGCGAGGATTTCGTCGTCTTCCTCGCCCAGCCCCAGCATCAGGCCGGATTTGGTCGGCACGCCGGGATGCGCGGCCTTGAAATCCTTCAGCAGTTTGAGCGAGTGCGCGTAGTCGGCGCCGGGACGCGCGGCCTTGTAGAGGCGCGGCACGGTTTCGAGGTTGTGGTTCATCACGTCCGGCGGTGCGGTGCCCAGTATCTCCAGCGCCTTTTCCAGCCGGCCGCGAAAGTCCGGCGTGAGGATTTCGATGCGGGTCGCGGGCGAGGCCGCGCGCACGGCGCTGATGCAGTCGACGAAATGCTGTGCGCCGCCGTCACGCAGGTCGTCGCGGTCGACGCTGGTAATCACCACGTATTTCAGCGCCATCGCGGCGATGGTTTCGGCGAGGTGCGCGGGTTCGTCGGCGTCCGGCGGCAGCGGCGTGCCGTGGCCAACGTCGCAGAACGGGCAGCGCCGGGTGCACAGGTCGCCGAGGATCATGAAGGTGGCGGTGCCGTGGCCGAAGCATTCGCCGAGGTTGGGGCACGAGGCTTCCTCGCACACCGTATGCAGCTTGGCCTCGCGCAGGATGCCCTTCAGCCGGCCGACGTTGGGCAGGCTCGGCGCCTTGGCGCGGATCCACGGCGGCAGGCGCAGGCGTTCCTGCGGAACGATCTTGATCGGAATGCGCGACGTCTTCGCCGCGCCCTTGTGCTGGATGGGGTCTGCCATAATCTTTGCCTGCGATTGAAACCGGATTCTAGCCCATGCGCCGACTCGCCCTGACCCTGATCGCCATGTGGCCGTTCGCGGTCAACGCCGCAGAACCGAGCCTCGACCCCGAAACCGGACTCGCGACCTGGCAGGCCGAAACCCGGGGCATCCAGGTGCGATTGACGCAAATCAGCCCCGATCAGGCGCGCGCCTTTTACCGGGCGCGGGGGTTTTCCGCCGCGGCAGCGGAACGCTACGCCCGCGAATGCGTCTTCATGACCGTGGTGCGCAATGTCGGCGACACGCCGATCCGGCACCGGCTCGCCGACTGGCGCTACGTGCATGCCGGCAAGACCCGGCCGATCCGCGGCAAGGCCGAGTGGGAGCGGCTCTGGGCTTCGCTCGGCGTGAGCGAGGCCGCGCGCATCGCGTTCGCCTGGGCGCAGTTTCCCGCCAGCCAGACCTTCGCGCCGGGCGACTGGAACCAGGGCATGACGACGTTCCGCGTGCCGCGCGGCGAGCGCTTCGATCTCGAGTTCGTCTGGCACGCCGCGGGGAAACGCTATTCTGGAACGCTTGAAGGAGTGCACTGTGCCGCTGAAGCTTCGTGACCGTCTCGCCGCCGTCTGTCTCGCCACCAGTTTTTTGCTGCCCGTCCAGGCGGCCGACCTGCCGCCGCTGGCGCACACGCTCACCGCGCTGTCGCCCCGGCCCTCGCCGGGCTTGCAGTTGAAGGATATCGACGGCAGGCCGCATGACCTCGCCCAGCTGCGCGGCAAGGTCGTGCTGGTGAATTTCTGGGCCACCTGGTGCCCGCCGTGCCGGCGCGAAATGCCGTCGATGCAGCGCCTGAAGGACGCGCTGGCCGGCGAGCCGTTCGAGGTGCTGGCGGTGGACGTGGGCGAAGACGCCGACACCATCCACGCGTTCACCAGCCAGCTCGACGCCACGCTTGGCTTCCCGATCCTGCTCGACCCCCGCGGCCATGCCATGCGCGCGTGGCAGGTGGCCGGGCTGCCAACCACTTACCTGGTGGACAGGCAGGGGCGCATCGTCGCCCGCGCCATCGGCGGGCGCGAGTTCGATCATCCGGAGATGATCGCGGCGGTGCGGGCGCTGCTCAAGAAGTGATCAGACCTTGACCCACACCTGCCCGGCCTCGATCTTCACCGGGTAGGTGCGGATCGGCGTATCCGCCGGATCGCAGGTGGGCTCGCCAGTAGCGAGGTCGAAGTAGCTGCCGTGCAGCGAGCACTTGATCTTGCCGTCCTTGATGCAGCCGAGATAGAGCGAGTAATCCTCGTGGCTGCACATCTCGTCGACGACGTAATGGGTGCCGCCGGCATTGCACAGCAAGAGTTTTTTGCCGTCGACGACGACGCGTTTCATCTGCGCCGGCTTCAGTTCGTCGGCGGCGGCGATCGCAACGTAGTCCGTCATCACTTCACCCGATGCACGGCGCGGCCCGAATCGAGCACGGCGCGAAGCTGCGCGGCGGCGTCGGCCACGGACGCAGCCTTGCCGACGTGGTGCAGGATGATCGAACCGGCCAGCACCAGCGAATCGTAGGTCGGGCCCCGGTCGCCCTTCAGCGCCAGCATGCCGGCCTCGGCGGCGGCGTGCGCGGTGGCGCGGATGTCGATGGCGGCAACGATCTCGTCCTCGCCCGCCTCGCCCGCCACCGAACCCGGCAGCGGCACCGCGCGCACCGGCTGGTCGATGCCCAGCGCGACGGGGTCGATCTTGGCTTCGATTTCCTCGCCGCGGTCGTGGTAGTGGAAATACTTGCCTTCCTGGCGCAGGCTGGGAATCACCCCGCCCTCGACGCCGCGCACGATGCAGGCGCTGTCGAAACCGGCCTCGCGCGCGAGGTCGGCGTACACCGGCGGATAGGGCTTGTGCACGTAGCCGGTGACGAAATGGGTTTTCTTCCTGCCCTGGATGGGCTTGGACAGCACTTCCACCGTGGTCAGCACCTGGCGCTTGATGATCTGCGCGCGCAGCGGGGTGAGGTTGTGCAGGCCGGGGTTGGACTGCGCCTGGTCGAGATAGGTCCAGCCTGTCGCCGGGTCGGCCAGCCGCGCGGCCGCCTCGGCTGGCGACAGGTCGACCGGCACGCCGGCGGCTTCGAGCACATGGCGCGCGGTGACACCGTACTTGGGCCCGACCTTGTCAAGCCCGTGCGAGACCACGTGCACCCCGCACTCGGCGAGCAGCGGGCCGAGGAAGGGCGCGGCCGGCAGGCAGCGAGTGTAACCGTCGTAGGGATCGCCGATATCGACCACCTCGTCGACCTCGGCCGTCACGCGGCGGGTGGTTTCCAGCACGGCGTCGAGCACGCCGCGGTTCTCGTCCTGCGTTTCGCGCTTCATGCGCAGCGCGATGAAATAGATGCCGACCTGAACCGGGTCGATCAGGTGATCGATGATGGCCTTGGTGCCCAGGTGCGCTTCGGTGCGGCTGATGTCCTTGGAAAGATCGGGCCCGGTAGCGATGCGCTGGATGATCGAGCGCATCAGCAGTTTGGGATCGGACGGCAGGGTATCGGTGCTCATGGCGTACTCCGTGTTGCGACCGGATAGGATACTAATACCCGACTAAATCGGTCAAGAATAAATCGCGTGGACTCGCCCGCGGGCGGCCATCATGCCGTGCCCGTCGCCGCGTCACAAGGTGGGGTGCAAGCAAAAAAAAAACGGCGCCGGAGCGCCGTTGAAAAAGCTCACCGGGGAGGTATCCGGGTGAGGAGAGAGCCGTCTACACAAACAGCGTGATGTCCGCGCCCTGCGCCGAGGCCAGGTAACTCGCCGCCCCGGCCCATTCGCTGATGCCAGGAATGAAATCGTCCTTGTGCCAACCGAAAAGGTCGACCGTCATCTGGCAGGCCACCAGATGCGCGCCCGCCTCGACGCAGGCGTCGCGCAATTCCGCGATGGGTGCAACCCCATGATTTTTCAGGGTTCGCTGCATCAGCCCGGTCGCCGCCGACTCAAAGCCCGGGATTCCTGCCATCAACAGGTTGGGCATGTTCCATTCGACCGCCTGGAACCAGGCGGGGCCGAAGGGCATTTTCATCGGCATGGCCGGGTTTCCCAGCGGGCTGATGTGCAGGTCCAGATCCTTTTTCAGGAGCGCCAGGCCATAGAAGGTGAAGAACATCGTCACCTCCCAGCCCATCGCGGCAGCGGTCGCGCCGATGATGAAGGGCGGATAGGCCCAGTCCAGCGTGCCCTTGGTCACCATGATGGACAGCCGAGGGGTTTTCGCGGTCTCACGGCGCGCCATGCATTCGTCGAACTTGCGTTCGAACCAGGCGTCCTGCGCATCGCGGAAGAGTGGCCGGACGTTGCCGGCTATCGGGGATGGAACGGTTTGCATGGCCATGCTGTCCTCCCGGCGCATCTGCTAGAGGCCCACGGCCTGCGCATGCACGCCGCTCTGGCGCACCGCGCCAACGATTTCCGCCATGCGCGTGGTGTCCGAGTCGTACACCACCTGAACCAGGTGCGGCTTGTCGGCCCGGTGCCCTGCCGCCATCACGCCCCTGCCGTTGCGAATTTCCGACTCGATCGCCTCGAGCGCGGCGGCATCCAGCGTTTCGTCGATATGAACCATAAAATCAGTCGTTTGCATGATGACCTCCTGTTCAAACATCGGTATCCCGCGCGGGACTTTAGTCGCCCGGCCAGTCGCGGAACGTGTTTGCATCCTAGATGCCGCCCTCCCCTTGCGCATCATCCGAACGGATGATGCGCAAGGCCATTAAAATTAGATGGCCCGGGCAAGCACTGGCGATCCGGCCGAAACGGGCTAGATTGCTTGTAGCAGACCGACGCGATACGGGGGTGCGATGAACGAAGCAGACTTCGATCGCCTGGTGGGAGCCATCTACGAATCGGCGCTCAACCCGGAATTGTGGCGCGACACCTTGGGCGTACTGGCGCATCACGTGGGGGCCGACTTCTTCCACCTGGTTGGCTGGGACAGCCGGGAACGGGTCGCCACATTGGGCGTCGTCCCGGAGATGCTCTGGGACGGGGCGCCCGACCCGGCGGCCGCGCAGGCCGGCGATCCCCCGGACCACCTCGCTTGCCTCGATCTGCGCCACCTGCTGGGCGGCTGCCTGGCGCAGCGGGAATCGCTGTCACTGACGCTGGGTTTGCTGCGCGACGCCCGGCACGGCCCGTTCGAACCGCGACACGAATCCTTGCTGGCGCGCCTGACCCCGCACTTCGACCGTGCACTGCGCCTGATGGAACACATCCAGGCCACCACCCAGGCGCGCGACCAGGCGCTGGCCGGGCAGCATGCCAGCGCCCTGAGCGTGATTAGCGTCGGCGCCGCGGGGCAACTTCTGCATTGCAACCGCAACGGCGATGCCCTGTTAAAGGGAGAAAACGTGTTGCGGGTGCGGCACGGCCAACTGGAATGTACTTGTGACGAACAGCAGGCGAAATTCACCGGCCTGATCGACGCCGTTGTCACCTCACGCCGCCCGGCGAACCTGTTGTTGCACCCCCGGCTCGAACCCGAGCGACGCTACAGCGCGACGCTGACCCCCTTGCCCGGCCCCGACAGCGCAAATGACCCGGCCGAGGAGATATTGTGTCTGGTAGTCCCCCTCGACCAGCGACGCATAGCCACCGCCCAGCAGCTGATGCAGCTGTTCGGATTGTCGGCGGCCGAAGCGCGCCTCGCTCGCGCGCTTGCCGGCGGGCAGACGATCGAGGCTTACGCCCAGGAAAGCGACTTGCGCCTGCCCACGGTGAAAAGCCAGTTGCACGCGGCCTTCGAAAAAACCGGCACCGACCGCCAGGCCGCGCTGGTGCGGCTTATCGTCGGCGTCCCCGCCGTTCGCGATCGCGGTTAGCGGGGCGGCGCCTCGGCAGGCGCAGCGTAGACCTCCCGCTCCAAAGCCCGGGCCAGCGTATCCGCCGCCGCCGCGTGCGTCAGGGCGAGCCCCAGCCGCCGGCAGTCCGTCACCGCCATGCCGGCATAGCCGCAGGGGTTGATCGCGGCAAACGGCGCAAGATCCATGTCCACGTTGAACGCCAGGCCGTGGTAGGTGCAGCCGCGTTTCACGCGCAGACCGAGTGCGGCGATTTTGGCGCCGGCCACGTACACACCCGGTGCGCCAGCACGCCGTTCAGCGGCAACGCCGTGTTGCGCCAGCACGTCGATCACCGCCTGCTCCATGCGCGTCACCAGTTCGCGGATGCCGTAGCCGCGCCGCCGCAGATCGACCAGGAGATACGCCACCACCTGTCCCGGGCCGTGGTAGGTGATCTGCCCGCCGCGGTCGATGGGCACCACCGGGATGGCGGTGGCGGCAATGAGGTGTTCGGGCCGGCCTGCCTGCCCCTGCGTGTAGACCGGCGGATGCTCCAGCAGCCAGAGCTCATCGGGCGTGGCCGCGGTGCGCTGCGCGGAGAACGCCTGCATGGCCCGCCAGGTGGGCTCGTACTCGACGCGGCCCAGCCGGCGTACGACGAGCGCGCTCACAGCGCCATCTTCACCCACGGATGCGCGGTGATCTCGCGGTAGAGGTTGTCGAGCTGCTCTCGCGATGTGGCGCGCACGACGCAGGTGACGGAAAGATAATTGCCGCTGGACGAGGCGCGCATCTCGACCGTCTCCGGCCGGAAATCGGGCGCGTGGCGCAGCACGACCTCGACCATGGTCTGCGCGAAGTCGTCGCGCCGCTCGCCCATGATCTTGATCGGGAAGTCTGTGGGAAATTGCAGCAGGGTGTCCTGTTCGCTCATCGTTTTGCCTTGCGGATGTCAGGCACGCATGACCGCGTGCTTGAACTGCTGGTACAGCGCGTCCATCTGGCGCGCCAGCGGCCCGGGCACGCCGCCGCCCACGGGCACGCCGTCGAGCTGGATCACGGGCATGATCTCCTTGGTCGAGGAGGTCATCCAGACTTCGTCGGCGGCACGCAGTTCGGCTTCGGTCACGTCGCCGACGCGGGCGGGAATGCCGTGCGCGGCGGCCAGCTCGAGCACCACGTCGTAGGTAATGCCGGTGAGCATATGTGGGGACGGTGCCGGCGTTCGCAAGAGGCCGTCCTTCACCACGAAGATGTTGCTCGCCGCGCCCTCGGTGAGCAGGCCGTCGCGCAGCATCACCGTCTCGGCACAGCCCGCGTCCACCGCGCGTTGCCGCATGAGCACGTTGGCCAGCAGCGAAATCGCCTTGATGTCGCAATGCTGCCAGCGCGGGTCGGGCGCGGTGATCGCGCACACGCCGGCCGCCTTCTGTTCGGCCGTGGCGGGGATGAGCGGCTGCGCGTACAGGAAGACCGTGGGCGCAACGCCGCGCGGGAAGGCATGGTCGCGCGGCGCCACCCCGCGCGTCACCTGGAGGTAGACCGACTGGTCGGCGAAATCCTGGCGCGCGATCAGCTCGCCGACGATGCTGCGCCAGACCTCGACGCCGTGCGGGTTGGCCAGCCGTATGCCATCGAGGCTGTGTTGCAGGCGACGCAGGTGCTCGTCGAGCCGAAACGGGCGGCGCGAGTACACCGGCACGACTTCGTAGACGCCGTCGCCGAACACGAAGCCGCGGTCGAGCACGGACACGCGCGCATCGGACAAGGGCAGGAAGACGCCGTCGAGGTACGCGATCATCGGCCGAACAGCAGGCGGATCGAATCCCAGCCGCGCCCCAGCACGCCCGCCACGGCGACGTCGTTGAGCGCCACCAGCGGATGCTCGGCCAGCACCTCGCCGTCGAGCGTGAGGCGCAAGGTGCCCAGCCGCTGGCCGCGACTGACCGGGGCCATCAGCGGCTGCTGGGTGACGACCTCGGCTTTCACCCGGGCAAGCGCGCCGCGCGGCGCGAGCAGGTGGAAATCCTGCAGGAAGCCGAGGTTCACCGTGTCACGCGTGCCGCGGTACAGCTTCACCACCTTGACCGGCTGCAGCGCGCGGTAGAGCAGCGCGCTGTCGAAGTTTTCGAAACCGTAGTTGAGCAGCTTCAGGGCGTCCTGCGTACGCGGGCCGTCGCCGCGCGCGCCCAGCACCACCGCGATGCGCCGCTGGTCGCCGCGCCGGGCGGAGGCCGCAAG
>JAIWOS010000115.1 GCA_020217265.1 Thiobacillus sp.
AGGTGGCCACCGCGCCCGAAGTCGATACCGTGATGGCGGCCATCGTCGGCGCGGCCGGGCTGCCCGCCACGCTCGCCGCCGCGCGCGCCGGCAAGCGCATCCTGCTCGCCAACAAGGAAACCCTGGTCGTCTCCGGACAGCTCTTCATGGATGCGGTCGCTACCAGCGGCGCCGAGCTGCTGCCGATCGATTCCGAGCACAACGCGATTTTCCAGGCGCTGCCGCGCGACTTCCGCGGCGACTTCCAGGCGGCCGGCGTGAAAGCGCTGTGGCTCACGGCATCGGGTGGCCCCTTCCGCACGCTGCCGGCCGAAGCCATTGCTGCCGCCACCCCGGCGCAGGCCATTGCGCACCCCAACTGGGTGATGGGCAGGAAGATCTCGGTCGATTCCGCGAGCCTGATGAACAAGGGCCTCGAAGTCATCGAGGCGCGCTGGCTGTTCAACGCGCGGCCCGAACAGATCAAGGTCGTCGTGCACCCGCAAAGCATCGTGCACTCGATGGTCGAATACGCCGACGGCTCGGTGATCGCGCAGATGGGCACCCCCGACATGCGCACGCCGATCGCCTACGCGCTGGGGTTCCCCGAACGTATCGAGGCCGGCGTATCCGCGCTCGATCTCATGGGCCGCCAGCTCACGTTCGAGGCGCCCGACACCAAGCGCTTTCCCTGCCTGCAGCTCGCCTTCGACGCGCTCGCCGCCGGCGGCAACGCGGCGGCGGTGCTGAATGCCGCGAACGAAATCGCCGTCGCACGCTTCCTCGACGGTGCCGCCTCCTTCGGCGCCATCGCCGACAGCATCGCCCACACCCTCGACACGCTGGCAGGCGGCGACGCTACCACGCTCGACGAGCTGCTCGAATCCGACCGCCAGGCGAGGCGCGTCGCCGGCGACTATCTGGAGCGCGTGCGCGCATGAGTGTTCTGCATACCGTCGTCTGGTTTCTTGTCGCCATCGGCATCCTCGTCGTGGTGCACGAGTTCGGGCACTACCTGGCTGCGCGGCTGGCCGGGGTGAAGGTGCTGCGCTTCTCGGTCGGTTTCGGCAAGCCCCTCGTGAGCCGCCGCTTCGGCCGCGACCAGACCGAATGGACGCTGTCGGCGCTGCCGTTCGGCGGCTACGTGAAGATGCTCGACGAACGCGAGGGGCCGGTGCCTGCCGCCGAGGCGTATCGCGCCTTCAACCGCGCGACGGTGTGGCGGCGCATCGGCATCGTCGCGGCCGGGCCGGCGGCGAATTTCCTCTTGGCCATCGTGTTCTACTGGGTCTTGCTGATGCACGGCCTGCCGGCGTTGAAGCCCATCGTCGGCGAGCCGCCCGCAGGCACGCCGGCGGCGCGTGCGGGCCTGGTCGCCGGTGACGAGATTGTGCGCGTCAACGGCGAGGAAACGCCCACGTTCCAGGATTTGCGTCTGGCGCTGCTGCGCGCCGGAGTGGCGGACGAGGCCATTTCCCTCGACCTCGCCGACGGCCGCACGGTGCGCATCGTGCCCCTCCCGCTGGCCGGCGAAAGCCTGGAACGCGACACCCTGCGCCCCCTCGGCATCGTGCGGTTCGACCCCGACATCGAACCGGTGATCGGCAGCCTGGTCGCCGACGGCGTCGCCGCGCGGGCCGGCCTGCGCGAGGGCGACCGCCTGATCGCGGTCGACGGCGTATCCGTCGAAACCTGGCAGCACTGGGTGAAGATCGTTCGTACGCATCCTGACAAGCCGCTGCGCGTCGACTATCTCCGCGCGGGCCAGCCGGGCGTGCTGAGCCTGACGCCCGCCGGCGTGGACGAGGCGGGCGAGCGCATCGGCCGCATCGGCGCCGGGCCGAAGGTCGACGAAACCCTGCTCGCGGGGCTGACGACCGAGGTGCGCTACGGTCCGCTCGACGCGCTGTGGCGGGGTGTCGTCAAGACCTGGGACATGAGCGTGTTCACCCTGGAGATGATGGGCCGCATGGTGCTCGGGCAGGTGTCGTGGAAGAACCTGTCCGGCCCGCTCACCATCGCCGACTATGCCGGACAGAGCGCGACGCTCGGCTGGATCAGCTTCGTCGGCTTTCTCGCGCTCGTCAGCGTGAGCCTCGGCGTGCTCAACCTGTTGCCCGTGCCGTTACTCGATGGCGGACACCTCATGTATTATGTCGCCGAAGTTTTGACCGGGCGGCCGGTGTCCGAGCGCACCATGGAAATCGGCGCCCGGATCGGCATGATGCTTCTGCTGCTGCTCATGTCGTTTGCCCTGTTCAACGATTTGCAACGCCTGTTAGGCGGATAAGACCCCGATATGACGTTAAATCGCCTGCCGCTCGCCCTTGCCGCCGCATTTGCCGCGCAGTACGCGTTCGCCGCCGAACCCTTCGTCGTCAAGGACATTCGGGTCGAAGGCATCCAGCGTACCGAAGCCGGCACGGTCTTCAGCTATCTGCCCGTGAAAGTGGGCGAAACGATGACCGACGAGAAAACCGCCGCCGCGATCAAGGCGCTCTACGCTACCGGATTTTTCAAGGATGTGCGGCTCGAAGCGCGCGATGGCGTCGTCATCGTCACTGTCGAGGAACGCCCCTCGATCGCCAAGATCACGCTCAACGGCATCAAGGAATTTTCCGAGGACGACCTGAAGAAGGGCCTGCAGCAGACCGGTCTGGCCGAAGGTCGCGTGCTCGACCGCGCGCTGCTCGACAAGGCCGAGCAGGAACTGCAGCGCCAGTACTTCAACCGTGGCAAGTACGCGGTGCAGATCAAGTCGACGCTGACGCCGCTGGAGCGCAACCGCGTTGCCGTGCAGTTCGACGTCGTCGAAGGCGACAGCGCCAAGATCCAGCAGATCAACATCGTCGGCAACCGCGCGTTCAAGGAAAAGGAACTCTTGAAGCAGTTCACCTCGACCACGCCCGGCTGGCTGACCTGGTACACCAAGAACGACCAGTATTCCAAGTCGCGCCTGGCGGGCGACATCGAGGTCCTGCGTTCGTTCTACCTCAACCGCGGCTATCTCGAGTTCAATGTCGACTCCACCCAGGTGTCGATCTCACCCGACAAGCAGGGCATCTACATCACGGTGAACGTCACCGAAGGCCCTCAGTACAAAGTGTCCGACGTCAAGCTGGCGGGCCAGATGCTGGTGCCCGAGGCCGAACTCGCCAAGCTCGTGACGGTGAAGCCCGGCGAAGTCTTCCAGCGCGACAAGCTGACCGAGACCACCAAGAAAATCGGCGAGCGCCTCGGCAACGACGGCTATGCCTTCGCCAACGTGAACGCCGTGCCCGATCTCGACAAGGACAAGCACACCGTCGCCTTCACCCTGTTCGTCGACCCGGGACGCCGGGTCTACGTCAACCGCGTCAACGTCGCCGGCAACACCAAAACCCGCGACGAAGTGGTACGGCGCGAAATCCGCCAGATGGAAGGCGCGTATTACGACGCCGCGCAGATCAACCGCTCGCGCGAACGCCTCAACCGGCTCGGCTTCTTCAACGAAGTGAACGTCGAAACGCCTGCGGTGACGGGCACGACCGACCAGGTCGACGTGAACGTGAGCGTCGCCGAAAAATCCACCGGCAATGTCATGCTGGGGGCGGGCTTTTCCTCGTCCGAAGGCGTGGTGGTGTCGGGATCGATCTCGCAGAGCAACGTGTTCGGCACCGGCAACCGGCTGTCGGCTCAGGTCAATACCGGCAAGGTCAACACCGTCTACGCGCTGTCGTTCACCAATCCCTACTACACCATAGACGGTATCAGCCTCGGCTACGACCTCTACCGGCGCGACGTCAACGCCACCTCGCTCAGCAATGTCGGTGACTACAAGACCTCCACCTACGGCGCGGGCGTGCGCTTCGGCCTGCCGGTGAACGAGCGCGACTTCATTTCGTTCGGCCTCACCTACGAGCAGATCGGCGTCACGACCTCCGCCTCCAGCCCGGTGCAGTACATCAACTTCGTCAACACCTTCGGCAAGGACAACGACACGCTGCGATTCGACACCTCGTGGGCGCGCGATACCCGCAACAGCTACCTGTTCCCCACCAAGGGCCTGATGCAGCGGGTGGCCGGCGAAGTCGGCACGCCGGTCGGCAGCCTGCAGTACTACAAACTGTCGCTGCAGCACCAGCAGTATTTCCCGCTCTCCAAGGATTTCACCCTCATGTTGAATGGTGAAGTCGGCATCGGCGGTGGTCTCTCCGGCAAGCCATTGCCGTTCTTCAAGAACTTCTACGCCGGCGGCAACAGCTCGGTGCGCGGTTTCCAGAACGGCACCCTCGGCCCCAAGGATTCGGCGGGCGACGCCCTCGGCGGCGACAAGCGCGTCGTCGGCAACGCGGAACTCTTCTTCCCCTTGCCGGGACTGAAAGACGACCAGTCCTTGCGCATGTCTGCGTTCGTCGATGCAGGTGCTGCCTTCGGCCCGTACGACAACCTGGGTCGTTACGAGAAATTTGCCTTCGGCGACCTGCGCTACTCGGCCGGGCTCGCCGTGCTGTGGGTGTCGCCGCTCGGCCCCCTCAAGTTCAGCCTGGCGCAGCCTTTGGTCAGCAAGGACGGTGACAAGACCGAAGTGTTCCAATTCACCCTCGGCAACGTGTTCTGAGGGCGATCCAACGGAGTATGACCATGATGTTCAAGCAATTTGCCGTAACTCTCGCCCTGGCTTGCGCGTTCAGCGCGGCCGCCGCCGATACCAAGATCGGCTTCGTCAATACCGAACGCCTGCTGCGCGAAGCGCCCTTGTCGGTGGCGGCTCAGAAAAAGCTCGAAAAGGAATTCGCCGCGCGCGACCAGGAACTGCAGAAGCTCGCCAAGCAGGCGCGCGACCTGCAGGCCCAGTTGGACAAGGACGGCGTGACCATGTCCGACAGCGAGCGACGTGCCAAGGAGCGCGACCTCGGCAACCTCAACCGCGACCTGCAGCGCCAGGGGCGTGAATTCCGCGAAGACCTCAACCTCCGCCGCAACGAGGAACTCGGCCAGATCCAGGACCGTGCGCGCAAGGCCATCCAGGACATCGCCCGCGCCGAGAAATTCGATCTCATCGTCGAGCAGGCCGTCTACGTCGACCCCAAGAGCGACATCACCGACCGGGTGATGAAGGCGCTGGGCGGCAAGTAAGCGCCGGGTGGGCCATCCCGGCATGTCCGCGACACTGGCAGAACTGGTGGCCCGCTTCGGCGGGGAGTTGGTGGGCGATGGGTCTCGACGCGTGAGCCAGGTTGCCCCGCTCGACCGCGCAAGCGCCGACGACATCGGCTTCGTCGCGCAGAGCAAATATCTCGCGCAGCTTGCCGGTACCCGCGCGGGGGCGGTGATCCTGCCGCCGGACGCGCGCGACGCCAGCGACCTGCCCCGCATCCTCACGCCCAACCCCTACCTCTACTTCGCGCGCGTTTCCGCGTACTTCAACCCGGTGCCGCGCCCGCCGGTCGGCGTGCATCCGTCGGCGACGGTTGCCGCCGATGCCCGCGTGGCGGAGGATGCCAGCATCGGCCCCGGCGCGGTGATCGGCGCGGGGGCGGTGATCGGCGCGCGCACCGCGATCGGTGCCAACTGCGTGGTGGGCGAGGGCGCGACCATCGGCACGGATTGCCTGCTGCACGCCAATGTCACCGTCTACCATCGCTGCGTGATCGGCGACCGCGCGATCCTGCACTCGGGCTGCGTGATCGGTTCGGACGGTTTCGGTTTCGCGCCCAACGAAGGCGCCTGGGAAAAGATTCCGCAGATCGGCCGCGTGCGTATCGGCAACGACGTCGAGATCGGCGCCTGTACCACCATCGACCGCGGCGCGCTGGAAGACACCGTGATCGAGGACGGGGTCAAGCTCGACAACCTGATCCAGGTCGCGCACAACGTCGTCATCGGCGCGCACACGGCAATTGCTGCCTGCACCGGCATCGCCGGCAGCGCGAAGATCGGCCGCCATTGCACCATCGGCGGCGCGGCGATGATTTTCGGCCACATCGAGATCGCCGACGGCACCCGCATTTCGACCAACACCCTCATCACCAAATCGCTGCCCAGGGCCGGCACCTATACGTCGGCGCTGCCGTTCTCGGAACACGAGGTCTGGCAGAAGAACGCGGTCCACATGCGCAACCTGGACAAGTTGGTCAGGCGCGTGAAGGAACTCGAAAAGAAAATCGGAGAACTGGAAAACAAGTCATGAGCCTGTCCATGGAAATCGAAGAGGTGATGCAATACCTGCCGCACCGGTATCCCTTCCTGCTGATCGACCGCGTGATCGAAATGGAATTGGGCAAAAGCATCACGGCGATCAAGAACGTCACCATCAACGAACCTTTTTTCCCGGGGCATTTCCCCGGCGCGCCGGTGATGCCGGGCGTATTGATCCTCGAAGCGCTGGCGCAGGCGGCGGGATTGCTGTCGTTCAAGACCAAGAACTACGCGCCCGAGGAAATCGGCATCATCTACTTTGCAGGCATCGACAACGCGCGCTTCAAGAAACCGGTGAAACCCGGCGACCAGCTCGTGCTCAAGGCTGAAATCGTGCGCGAGATGCGCGGCATCTGGAAATACACCGGCCGTGCCGAGGTGGGGGGCGCAATGGTCGCCGAAGCCGAACTCATGGCCACGCTGCGCGACAAGCCCTGACATGGCGAGGATCCACCCCACCGCGATCGTCGCTGCCGGCGCGCGGCTCGCCGACGACGTCGAGATCGGCCCCTACACGATCATCGGCGAACACGTCGAAATCGGCGCAGGCACCACCGTGGGCGCGCACGCCGTGATCACCGGCCATACCCGCATCGGCGCGCGCAACAAAATCTTCCACTTCGTCTCGCTGGGTGAAGCGCCGCAGGACAAGAAATACGCCGGCGAGCCGACGCGCCTGGAGATCGGCGACGACAACGTCATCCGCGAGTTCTGCACCTTCAACCTCGGCACCGTGCAGGATCGCGGCGTCACCACCATCGGCCACCACAACTGGATTATGGCCTACGTCCACATCGCGCACGACTGCGTGGTAGGCGACCGCACCATCTTCGCCAATAACGCCTCGCTCGCCGGCCACGTCGAGGTCGGCGACTGGGCCATCCTGGGGGGCTTCACCGGCGTGCACCAGTTCTGCAAGATCGGCGCGCACGTGATGACCGGCGTGTCGACGGTCATCTTCAAGGACATTCCGCCCTTCGTCATGGCCTCGGGCCACCCGGCGGCGCCGCACGGCCTCAACAACGAGGGCCTGAAGCGACGCGGCTTCTCGGCCGAAGCGCTGTCTGCGTTGAAGCGCGCGTACAAGGTTCTCTACCGCGAAGGCAACACCGTCGCCGAGGCGCAGGCCAAGCTTGAACCCGAGGCCACCGTGTACCCCGAGGTGAAGCTGTTGCTCGAATTTCTTGCGCGCGCCGAGCGCGGCATCATCCGCTGATGGATGTCGGCCTGGTCGCCGGCGAGGCGTCCGGCGATCTTCTCGGCGCGCACTTCATCCGCGCGCTGCAACGGAATCATCCCCGGCTCAGTGCCGCCGGCATCGCCGGGCCGCGCCTCGTCGAAGCAGGCGTCACGGCGATCTACCCGAGCGAAAAACTGGCGGTCAACGGCTATGTGGAAGTACTGCGCCACCTGCCGGAACTGCTGCGCATTCGCGCGCGCATCGGTGACTATTTTCTGGCACAGAAGCCGCGCGTCTTCGTCGGCATCGACGCGCCCGACTTCAACTTCGCGCTCGAACGCCGGCTCAAGATGGCCGGCATCCCCACCGTGCATTTCGTCAGCCCGTCGATCTGGGCGTGGCGGCCTGAGCGCATCGACAAAATACGCCAGGCCGTATCGCGCATGCTGGTGGTGTTTCCCTTCGAGGAAGCGATTTACCGCGACGCCGACATCCCCGTCACCTACGTCGGCCATCCCCTCGCCGACGTCATTCCGATGGAAGCCAACACCTCCGCCGCGCGTGCCGCGCTGAATCTGGACGACGGCCCGGTGTTCGCCCTGCTGCCCGGCAGCCGGCTTTCGGAAGTGAACCGCCACGCCGCGCTCATGCTCGATGCCGCGGCGCTCATCCGGCAGCGCTGCCCCGGCGCGCGCTTTGTGCTGCCGGCCGCGAGTCCCGCCGCCGCGGCCTTGATCGCGCAGGCGCGCGCCG
>JAIWOS010000199.1 GCA_020217265.1 Thiobacillus sp.
GCCGTCAGGCCGGCCTCGGCGGCACGGGCCGGCAGCCCGGTGCGGCGCTCGAACAAGGTCAGGTCGAAGCCCGCGTGCAGGCGCAGCGCGTTCATCATGAACTCGAACACCCGATCCGCCGGCTCCAGCACGCGGATCGACGCGATATGCCGGTCGTCGCCGGCAGTCAGCGCGTCCATGTACGCGCGCGGATGGCGCACCCGCGCCGCACGCTCGATGCGGTCATGAGCACTGATCTTGGCGTGCGCGCCGGCGCCGATGCCGAGATAGTCGCCGAACGTCCAGTAGTTCAGGTTGTGGCGGCATTCATGGCCGGGGCGCGCGAACGCGGAGGTTTCATAGTGGTGATACCCCGCTTCGCCCATCCGCTCCTCGAGCTGTTGCTGCATGTCGGCAGCCAGGTCGTCATCCGGCAGCGGCGGCGGCTCGGCGGCGAACGGCGTGTTGGGCTCCAACGTCAGGTGGTAAGCCGACAGATGGGTCGGTCCCAACGCCAACGCCAGGTCGAGATCGGCGCGCGCCTGGCCCAGCGTCTGCCCCGGTAGCGCATACATCAGATCCAGGTTGACCTCGTCGAACAGCGCCAGCGCGGTCTCGGCCGCGGTGACGGCCTCGCGCGCATCGTGGATGCGGCCGAGCGCGCGCAGATGCCCCGCATCGAAACTTTGCACGCCGAGCGACAGCCGGTTGACGCCGGCAGCGCGGTAGGCGCGGAAGCGCGCGGCATCGAAGGTTCCGGGATTGGCCTCCAGAGTGATCTCGGCCAGCGGCGACACGCGCAGCAGCATGCGCGCGGTCTGCAACAGCCGGTCGATGCCCTCGGCCGAGAACAGGCTGGGCGTGCCGCCGCCGATGAAGATGCTGCCGACCTCCCGCCCCCATACGCTCGGCAGCACGCCTTCGAGGTCACGCGCGAGCGCGTCCAGATAGCGCGCTTCCGGCAGATCGCCGCGCACTGCGTGAGAATTGAAGTCGCAGTACGGACACTTGCGCACACACCAGGGCAGGTGCACGTACAGTGCCAACGGCGGTGGCGCCTGCAATTCGCCCATACGCCTCAGGGTGATGCGCGCGACGCTTTTATAATCGGACGGGTTCATGGCCGGCGGTCAAGGCATCGCACGGCCATGAAGGCTGGCGAGGCGCCGCGTCGAGACCGCCGCGCCGCATGCGCAAGCGGGGAAGGCTGCCATCCTCCGCGTCGTTTCACTGTTGCGAGTTGCCCCATGCCCGAATCCGGCGATCGACTGGACATCACCACGTTCCTGCTGTCCGCCATCCATGACATGAAGAACTCCTTGGGTGTGATGGTCGCGTTCCTGGAAGATGCCCTGGCCGCCGGGGAGCAGGCGGCGCCGGCGCGAGCACGCACCGCCCAGGCCCTGTACGAGGCACAACGTGTCAACGAGCACCTGATGCAGCTTCTGGCCCTGTACAAGATCGACCAGCGATTCTACCCGTTCGACGCGCGCGAACAGGTGCTGGCCGACCTGGCGCGCGAGGCCCTGGCACGCGTGCACACGCTGGCCCGATCACGCGGGGTCACGCTGCGCTGTGACTGCGCCGAGGGTGCCATGGGCTGGTTCGATTACGAACTGGTTTACGGCGTGACCGTGCAGGCTCTGCACAATGCGCTACGCTACGCGCGTAGCCAGGTGTTGCTGCATGCGCACGCCGACGCCGACGGGAGCGTGGAGATCCGCATCGAGGATGACGGTCCCGGGTTCCCTGACTTCCTGCTCGAGCGCGACGCACCCGGTCCGCTCGCCATCCGGCACGATACCGGCAATACCGGCCTGGGACTGTATTTCGCCCGCGTGGTCGCGCACCTGCATGGCAGCGGAACGCGGCGCGGCACGATCCATCTGAGCAATGGCGGCACGCTAGGCGGCGGCCGTTTGGTGCTGCGTCTGCCATGAATGGCTCCATCGGCGCACGCCCCGATCTCTCGGCACATGCCTTTCTGGTCGTGGAGGACTTCGAAGGGATGCGCGCCATCCTGCGCGACATGCTGGCGCGCGCCGGCGCCACGCGTATCGTGTTCGCAGCGGATGCCGCGGCCGCGCTGGTCCAGATGGAACGTCAGTATTTCGACGTCGTGCTATGCGACCTGCATCTGGGACGGGGACGCAACGGCCAGGAGCTGCTGGAGGAGGCGCGACAGCGGCGCGTGCTGCCGCCGCACACGGTCTGGCTGATGGTGAGCGCGGAGAAGACCGCCGAGATGGTGGCCGGCACGGTCGAGGCCCGTCCCGACGACTACCTGATCAAACCGCTGACCGAGACGCTGTTGTACACCCGCCTGGCGCGTCAGATGGAGAAGAAGCGCCTGTTGGCACCGATCGAACAGGCCATGCGCGCGGGCGAACCGTTGAAGGCGCAACGCCTGATCGACGCCGCCCTGGAAAGCGCAAGCACGCACACCTGGGAGCTGAAACGTCTGCGCGCGGATGTTGCCTGGCACAGCGGCGACGACGAGCGTGCACGGGCGATCTACGAGGAGGTGCTGGCCCGACGCGACGTCCCCTGGGCGCAGCTCGGACTGGCGCGCATCGATGTCCGCCACGGCGACTACGCGACAGCGCGCGCCCGTCTGCAACAGCTCACCGCTGGCAGCCGCGCCTACCTCGAGGCGCACGACTGCCTGGCCAGCGTGCTCGAACGCCTGGGAGATCTCGCCGGCGCGCAGGAGATTCTGCGTCAAGCGCTGAACATTTCGCCGCGCGCACCGCATCGCCTCACGCACCTGGGCGAAGTGGCCTTCCGCCGCGGCGACCTGGACACCGCCGCCAACGCGCTGCGCCGCGGCATCGAACTGGCGCGCGGCACGCCGGCGCAGGACAGTCAGCGCTACCTGACGCTGGTGCGCGTGCAGTTGGCCGGCGGCGACCGGGAAGCCGCAATGGCCACACTGAGTCAGCTCGCGCGCGATCACAAGGACCAGGCCGACGTGCGCCTGGTGGCGCGCGCGATGGAAATCCCGCTGCGCATGCGCAGCGGGGAAACCACCGTTGCCTGGGCCCTGGCACAGGAGCTGGCGCCCCGACTACGTGCCGGAGCGGCCGTGCTGCCGACGGAAGTGGCGTTCGATCTGGCCGGACCGCTGCTCGAACTGGGCGACACGGAAACGGCGGCGGCGCTGATGAGCGCGGTGGTCGGCAATCACCATGAACATCCCGAGTACCCGGAACGCATCGAGGCCCTGTACGCCCGTGCCGGGCTGGCCGAGGAAGGGCGGGCGCTGGTGGCTCGCGCCGCGCGCGAGGCCATCGAAATCATGGACCGCGGCGTGCGTCTGTTCCACGCCGGCAAGCTCACCGAAGCGGTGGCGACCACGCGCGCGTCCCTGGCGCGCATGCCCGACAATGCCCGCCTGCTGCTCAACCATGCCTTTCTGCTGATCGCGGGCATGGAACGTCATGGCCACGACGCGGCCGACGCGCAGGAAGCGCGCACTTGCATCGAACGCGCACGCCGCCTCAAACCGGAGGACCGGCGCGCCGGCGAGTTGCTGGCGCGCATGGAAGTGATCGGCCACGATTTCGTGGCGTGAACTGCGTTCCGGCTCAACCGCCGGCGCGCAACTTCTCCGCCAGCGCGCGCAGCGCCTGGCCGCGATGGCTGACGGCGTTCTTGTCTTCCATGCGCATTTCCGCTCCGGTCAGACCGAATTCGGGCACCCAGAAATGGGGATCGTAGCCGAAGCCGCCGTCGCCCCGCGGCGCGTCGATGATCTCTCCGTGCCATACGCCTTCGGCGATGATCGGCTGCGGGTCGTCGGCATGGCGCAGGTAGACCATCACACAGTAGTAATGCGCGCGCCGGTTGGCGATGCCGCTCAGCGCCGCGATCAGCTTCTCGTTGTTACGCGCATCGGACTTGGGCTCGCCGGCGTAGCGCGCGGAATAGACCCCCGGCGCGCCGTTGAGGGCATCGACACAGATGCCGGAGTCGTCCGCCAGAGCCGGCAGGCCGGTATGGGCGGCGGCGTTGCGCGCTTTGACGATGCAGTTCTCGATGAAGGTGACATGCGGCTCGGGGCAGTCGGGCACGCCGTAGGCATCCTGCGGCATCGCCTCGATGCCGAGCGGCTGCAGAATGCGCGCGATCTCGCGCAGCTTGCCGGGATTGCCGGAGGCAATGACGATCTGCTTCATGCGGTTTGCTCCAAAGCCGCGCGCTGCACCGCCATCCATGCGGCGATGCCCTGTTCCGCCAGATCCAGCATGGCGTTGAACTGCGCGCGGGTGAAAGGTGCGCCCTCGGCCGTGCCCTGGACCTCGATGAGGCCGTGCTTGCCCAGCATCACCACGTTCATGTCGGTGTCGCAGTCCACGTCCTCGGCGTAATCGAGATCGAGCACCGGCATGCCCCGCCAGATGCCGACCGAAATGGCCGCCACCTGATCGCGCACCACGCTGGCCGGCAGCTTGCCCTCGCGCACCAGCCACTCGACGGCATCGTGCACCGCGACCCAGGCGCCGGTGATGCTGGCGGTGCGGGTGCCGCCATCGGCCTGCAGCACGTCGCAATCGATGTGCAGGGTGCGCTCGCCCAGCTTGTCGAGATCCACCGCCGCGCGCAGCGCACGGCCGATCAGTCGCTGAATCTCCTGGGTGCGGCCGGTCTGCCTGCCGCGCGCCGCCTCGCGCTCGCCGCGCGTATGGGTGGCGCGCGGCAGCATGCCGTATTCGGCGGTGAGCCAGCCGGCGCCGCTGCCGCGCACGTGCGGCGGCACTTTCTCCAGCACGCTGGCGGTACACAATACGCGGGTGTCGCCGCATTCCGTCAACACGCTGCCCTCGGCGTGCTTGGTGTAGCGTCGGCTCAGACGCAAGGGGCGCGCCTGAGCCGGCGTGCGGCCCGAGGCGCGGGATGTTTCGGTCATGACTGTCCTCTCGTCGTCGATGTCTGGCGATGCCCTTGGGCGCCGCGTCAAGGCTTGTTGCCGTACTTGTCCAGGGCTGCCCTGATCTCGGCCACGGCCCGGTCGATGTCGCTGTCGGTCGCGACATCGTCCTGCCGGCCCTTCGCACCAAGGCGGCGCAGCTGCGTGGTGAAACCGTCCAGGCCGAGGTCGTCGCCCAGCACCAGCTCATCCTGATCGAAACGCTCCTCGCCGAAGCGCAGGGCCACCACCGACAGGTTGTCGCCATACTGCCCGGCGCGGAATTCGGCGTGATCCATCATGTGCTTGACCGCCCGCTCCAACGGATACGCCCGCAGGGTGGACAACATTTCCGCCGGCGTCAGCTCCGGCCACAGGCCATCCGTGCAGAGCAGCAACACGTCGCCTTCCTGCAATTTGACGGGCTGCTCCAGATCGATGTCCGGCAACATGTAACCGCCAACGGAGTTGTACAGCTTGTTGCGGTCGGGATGCACCCCCATGTGCTCCTCGGCGAGCATCCCCTCATCCACCAGCTGCTGCACCGCGGAATGGTCGCGCGTGCGCGAGAGCAGCACGCGCCGGCTGAAATGATAGAGGCGTGAATCGCCGACGTGCGCCCAGCAGGCCATGCCGCGCTGCACCACGCAGGCCACGCAGGTGGTACGCGGCGGATCCGGCATGCGTTTGCGCATGGCGTACTCGTTGATCGCATCGTGCGCGGCATAGATGCCGTCCAACAGGAAGGCGCCGAGATCGTTCAGGGTCGGCTTGGCGCGTGATTGGAACAGCCCGGTGATGACCTGGACGGTAAGCTGCGATGCCACGTCGCCCTGGTTGTGGCCGCCCATGCCGTCACACAGCACCATCAGCAAGGCTTCCGAAGTGTAGGCGTAAGCCACACGATCCTCGTTGTAAGGTCTGCCTCCCTTGCGGCTGGCCTGATAGACCACGTATTTCATAATTCCCGCGTGAGCCTTTCCTTGATCAGGGCGAACAGTGTCGGCTTCTGCGTGCGTGCGGCCTCGGCCATGCCGATCAGTCGTTTTTGCACGGAGAACACGCTCTGCGGACGTTCGGTGTAGTTCAGTCGCAGCATCGAGTCGACCAGTTCCAGCAAACCGGGCGAGTACAGGCCGGCATGGCTCTTGCCGACCGGTGTCAGCTTTTCCTTCACCACGCGCTCATTCGCCGGTGGCGGCGGTACCTTGGTGATACAGGCATACATGCTGGCGCCGACGCTGTACAAATCGGTCCACGGCCCCAGCCGCTCGCGCTGGTTGTACTGCTCGGGCGCGGCGAAACCGGGTGTATACATCGGCGAGGCCGCGGTCAGGTCGTGCTGCAAGGCGTGGCGCGCCGCGCCGAAGTCGATCAACACCGGTGTGGCATCGGCGCGGATGTAGATGTTGGACGGCTTGATGTCGAGATGCAGGATCTTGTGCGCATGCACTTCTCGCAAGCCGTTGAGCAACTGGATGAACACGCCGCGCAGAAAAGTTTCGCGCATGGGTTCCTTGAGGCCGACGATGTGGCGTTGCAGGGTCTTGCCCTGCTCGTACTTCATGACCATGTAGACGGTGTCGTTGGCGCGGAAGAAGTTCAGCACGCGCACGACGTTGGGATGACGGATGCCGGCGAGCGCGCGGCCTTCCTCGAAGAAGCATTTCATGCCGTAGCGGAACGAAGCCTCCTTGTCGGCGGAAAGCGGCTGCACCGTACCGGTTTCGCCACGCTTGACCACGCCACCGGGCAGATACTCCTTGATCGCCACCGGCTGACCGTCGATGTCGAACGCCAGATAGACCATGGAGAAACCGCCACCACCGATGCGCCGGTCGATGACATACTCGCCCAAGCGGTAGCCGTGCGCCAACGGCTCGCTCAATTGAGCGGCCATGATTGTAGAAGGTAAGATGACGCATCGCGCATAGGCCGTGAAGGATAACCAAGATCGTGTCCGCCATGAAGGAATACCGAGAGGAAAGCTTGCGCAGCATGACCGGCTACGCGGTCGAGAATGCCGAGGTTGCCGGTGGCCAACTCACCCTGGAACTCAGGGCCGTCAACTCCCGCTTCCTCGATCTGAGTTTCCGCATGGGCGAGGAACTGCGCGTATTGGAGAACGGCTTGCGTCAGCGTATCGCCGAGCAGGTCAGGCGCGGCAAGTTGGAATGCCGGGTGAACTTCGCCGCCGACGCTCGGGACGCGCTGCCCACGGCGCTGAACACCGAGTTGCTGATCCGGCTGCGCTCGCTGGCCGCCGGCGTCAGCGAAGCGGTTCCGGAGGCGCGTCCGCTCTCGGTGGCGGAGATTCTGCGCTGGCCCGGCATGCTCGGCGACACGTCACCGGACGTGGAGGCGCTGCATGGCGCCACCCTCGCGTTGCTCGACCGCGCCCTGGAACAGTTCAACGCCAGCCGGGCGCGTGAGGGCGAGAAACTCAAGCTGGCGATCGCGCGGCGCGTCGACGCGATGCGCGCCCAGATCGCCGCATTGCGCCCGCTGCTGCCGGACATCGTCAGCGCCTATCGCGACAAACTGGGCAAGCGCCTGGAAGAGCTGTTGCCGACGCTGGACGTCGAGCGCCTGCATCAGGAGGTTGCGCTGTTCGCGCAGAAAATCGACGTCGCGGAAGAACTGGACCGTCTGCTGACCCATCTGGACGAGGTGATGCGTGTGCTCGAAACCGGCGGCGCGGCCGGCAAACGCCTGGATTTCCTGATGCAGGAACTCAACCGCGAGGCCAACACCCTGGGATCGAAATCGGTATCCCTAGACCTGACTCGCGCGTCGGTGGAACTCAAGGTACTGATCGAGCAGATGCGCGAACAGATACAGAACATCGAATGACCATGGCCACCGGACAACTGTTCATCGTCTCGGCGCCGTCCGGTGCCGGCAAGTCCAGTCTGGTCAAAGCGCTGCTGGAGCGCGACGACGCTATCCGCCTGTCCATTTCGCACACCACGCGCGCACCGCGACCGGGCGAGCTCGACGGTGTGCATTATCACTTCGTCGACGTACCGACCTTCCAGGACAAGCTGGGGCGCGGCGAATTCCTGGAGAGCGCCGAGGTGTACGGCAACTACTA
>JAIWOS010000200.1 GCA_020217265.1 Thiobacillus sp.
GCTGATCCGCGCCGCGCGCGCGCCCGTCATCGTCGCCGGCGACGGCTGCATCCGTGCCGGTGCGCGCGACACGGTGGCGGCGCTGGCGCAGGCGTACAACATTCCCGTCGCCACCAGCCTCAAGGCCAAGGGCGTGGTCGCCGAAGGCTCGCCGCTCGCGCTTGGCTGCCTGGGCGTCACCTCCGACGGCGCTGCGCGCCGCTATCTCGCCGAGCACGCCGACCTCCTGATCGTGCTGGGCGCGAGTTTCAACGAGCGCACCAGCTATTTGTGGGACAAGGCGCTCACCGCCGGCCGCAAAATCGCGCAGGTCGACCGCGACGCCGCCCAGCTCGGTCGCGTGTTTCAGCCCGACGTGGCGATCTGCGGCGACATCCTCGCCGTCCTGCAGGGCGTGCTGGCCGCGCTGGCCGACCCGCCCATGCCGCCGAAGGCGCTGGCAAGCGTGTCCTCGCCCCGGCCGGTCGGCGACGCCTCCAACGATGCCGCCTTCGCCCTCGTCCGCAGCTTCTTCGAAAGGCTTGCTGCGCGCTTTCCGCGCGACGCGATGGTGTTCGACGACAACATCGTCTTCGCGCAGAGCTACTACCCGGTATCCGACCGCAACCACTACTTCCCCAACACCGGCATCTCCTCGCTCGGCTACGCCCTGCCCGCCGCCATCGGCGCGCGCTGCTTCGCGCCCGACCACCCCACCTTCGCCATCATGGGCGACGGCGGCTTCCAGATGACCGCGACCGAGATGATGACGGCTGCCAACTACGGCATCCCGCTCAACGTCGTGGTGATCAACAACGGCACGCTCTCGCTCATCCGCAAGAACCAGTTCCAGCACTACGGCGGACGCTACATCGACTGCGACTTCGCCAACCCGGATTTCGGCCTGCTCGCGCAGGCTTTCGGCGCGCGCCACCACCGCGTCGCCACGCCCGCCGACCTCGATGCACTGTTTGGCGACGTCGACCTTGAACACGGCTTCAACCTCATCGAAATCCTGCTCGACAAAGAGGCCTTCCCGCGCTACCTCGTCACGCGCTGAGCAGCCCCACACGCCGCCGGGTTGACCTCGGCGGGCCGCTCCGGCACAGTCGGCCCACGCATCACAACGGAATTACGCATGGATACCGCACAGCTTTACCAGCAACTCATCGCCAGCGCCGGCGAAAACGTCGAGCGCGACGGCCTGAAGAAAACCCCCGAACGTGCCGCCGCCGCGTTCAAGTTTCTTACCCAGGGCTATACCCAGTCGCTGGACGAGATACTCAACGAGGCGGTGTTCGACTCGGACAACGACGAGATGGTGATCGTGAAAGACATCGAGTTCTACTCGATGTGCGAACACCACATGCTGCCCTTCGTTGGCAAAGCTCACGTCGCCTACCTGCCGCGCGGCAAGGTCATCGGGCTGTCGAAGATCGCGCGCATCACCGACATGTTCGCGCGTCGCCTGCAAATCCAGGAACAGCTCACCAAGCAGATCGCCGACGCCATCCAGGTCGCCACCAACGCCGCCGGCGTCGGCGTTGTCATCGAGGCGCAGCACTTCTGCATGATGATGCGTGGCGTACAAAAACAGAATTCGTGGACGATCACCTCGATGATGCTCGGCGCGTTCCGCGAGAACGACCGCACGCGCAAGGAATTTCTCGGCCTGATCGGCAAACCCAACCGCTGACCAGCGGTCTCACTCAGAACGGCGGAGTCGATACGAACGTCTGCCGGATTCCGGTCGCGGGATGCGGCAGTGTCAATGCAGCCGCATGAAGCTGCAGGCGAGGCGACTTCGCCCGCACTGTCGGCGATGCGTAGAGCGGATCGCCGAGTATCGGATGCCCCAGCGCAGCAAGATGCACCCGCAACTGGTGCGAACGCCCCGTGACCGGTTCCAGTTCCACCCGTGTGGTGTCGGCCGCCTCGTCATACGCCAGCACCCGCCAGCGGGTGACGCTCGGCTTGCCCACCACGGAATCCACTTTCTGTAACGGGCGGTTCGGCCAGTCGCAGATCAAGGGCAGATCGATTACGTCCCAATCGCTGCCAGAAGGCACAAGACGCCCGGCCACCACCGCCACGTAACGTTTTTCCACCCCCCGTTCAGCGAAAGCGCGCGACAACGTGCGATGCGCCTCGGCACCGCGCGCCATCACGATCAAACCCGAAGTGTCCATGTCGAGCCGATGGACGATCAACGCATCCGGGTATAGAGCCTGAACCCGCGCGGCCAGGCAATCGGCCTTGTCCGGACCACGCCCGGGGACCGAGAGCAGACCAGCGGGTTTGTCCAGGATCAGGAGCGAGTTGTCGCCGTAAATAAGCCCTGGCGCGTTCAAAATTCTGGGCGACCTGAGCGTGCGGGATAGGCCGGGTGACGCATCATCATGTACGGCCCAGCTTGTATAGGCGCCTTGCATTTTCATGTCCGATCTTGCTGGCCAGATCCTCGGGCAACTGCCTCAACAGTTGCATCGGCATTTCCACCAAACCCGCCGCGGGTGTCAAGGCCGGCCCCCAATCGTTGCCACCATCGTAAAACGCATCGGTGCCCACCATGAAGCGATCTGGGAAATCCTTGAAGAGGTCGACCCAGGCCTCCTTGATACGGCCATCGCCGTCGACAGGCCGGGACTTGGGCACCCCCACCCGAGCCGTGAGCTTGAGGCTCATATATAAGTTTGGATGTCGCTTCAACAGTCGGCGCATCGTAGGAATATCCCGGGTGCCAGTCACGTCCCAACCGGCGTGCACCCAGATGATTTTCGCACCACGATTGTGTGAAAGCAGCCGCTCGAAAGCCGCAAGGTTGGCCCTGAGTTTGTCGGGATTGGGCGGTTTCCTGAGTCCCGGCCGGTCGGGCAGTGGCATGTCCTCAGGGATGAGTTCCATGTGAAGATCGATGGGAACATCGTGGCTGGCGGCAATGTCCGCCAGAAGCAGAAACAGTTCATGATCGGGGGGCGCGCTTTGATACGAGTGAAACGCGCCGAATTTGCCCAAGCCGAAATGCTCGGCAGCCATCTCGCCGAAACCCACCGCCCCATCTCGCAGGATCATCTCGGCGTTGTCCGTAAACAGCTTGCGATCCTCATCCGAAACCTGGCCAGTCTCAGCCGATTTGAGAATCAGGCTATTGAGCAGCGCGCCGCCGCCTAGAAAGGCAAAGCGGTCATGATAGGGACGAAGTGCGGCCAGGAACTCAGCGTAGTCATAACGGTTCCAGTTGTCGTGTCGCTGCGGCGTTGGCATGATCAATGTGGTCTGGATACCCTGCTGATCCATGATCTCGATCGCCTTGCGTGCCGACGCAGTAAAGTCTTTGAAATAGTCGGCCCGCACCGATCCCGGACCGCCGGCTACGAGATGGGCATGCGTGTCGATAACGCCAACTGCCCGCGCTAGCGTGGACACCATCATTAGAAACACTATCTGCACTGCATGCATGCGCCGCCCCCTTAACACATGGCTTCAAGTGCAGCAACCCCCCAAGCCACACCGAAACCGTTGGTATCGCTCGCCACCGCACCCAGCCCGCCCTTGCAGATGTGCGCGGCGAGGTCGACGTGGATCCACGGCGTGTCGCCGACGAAACGCGAGAGGAAGCGCGTGGCGAGGATATGGTCGGCTTCGCCGTCGAGGGTGCACTGCTTGATGTCGGCGACGTCGGAGTCGAGCGCGCTGTCGTAGTCTTCCGGCGCCGGGAACGCGACCACGCGCTCGCCCGAGGCCGCCCCGGCGCGGCTCGCCTGGTGCGCGAGTTTCGAATCGGTGGCGAAAATGCCCGACATGCGCACGCCGACGGCGACGTGCATGGAACCCGTGAGCGTGGCGAAGTCGATGATCCTGGCAGGCTTGTCGCGCGCGGCGAGTGCGAGCGCGTCGGCCAGCGCCATGCGGCCCTCGGCGTCGGTGTGGACGATCTCGATCGTGGTGCCGTTCAAGGCCTTCACCACCTCGCTCGGGCGATAGGCGTCCGGGCCGATGTGGTTTTCGGCGATGGCGAGCCAGGCGTCGACATTTACAGGCCACTTCATGCGGCTGACGGCGGCGAGGATGCCCAGCACAACGGCCGAGCCGTTCATGTCCTCGTTCATGCGCTGCATGTAGCGCGCAGGCTTGAGGTTGTGGCCGCCGGTGTCGAAGCAGATGCCCTTGCCCACCAGCGACAACGGACGCGTTTTCGACTTGGCGCCCGCGCCGCGATACGACAGCTTGACGATGGCGGCGTCTTTAGCCGGCGAGCCCTGGGCGACTGCGCAGAACGCGCCCGCGCCCATTTTTTTCAGTTTGGCGTAGGGCAGCTCTTCCAGCGTCCAGCCGTAATCCTTGGCCAGGGCCTTGATGCGCTTGCGGTAGGCGGCAGGCGTCAACGCGTTCGGCGGCAGCGCGGTGAGGCTGCGGCACAGCACGTTGCCTTCGGCGACGGCGCGCACCCGGGCAAGGCCATCCATGGACTGATGGCCATACACGACGATGCGTTTCACCGCGGGGTCGACCTTGGCCTTGTGCGTCGGTAGCGGCGCGGCGTTCACCAGCGCCACATACGCCGCCGCCTCGGCGGCGCGCGCCTTGAAGGCAGCGTCGCCGAACACGGCAAGCACGAGCGATTTCGGATGCTCGGCCAGCAACAAGGCCAGCGCACGGCGCAGCTGTTCGTGCAGCGCAAAGGTGTCGGCGTCCGGCTTCAGCATGGCGTACACCGCGAGCGTGCCGCCGGGCAGTTGCACGGCCACCGGCGTCTTCACGAGATCGTCCGGCTTGAGGTCGCGGCGCTTGAGCGCCGCCCCGAGTTCATCACCGCCGGGCAGCTCCGGCAGGCGTTTCGATTCCGGCAGCAAAAACAGGGCGTGGCCTGCGCCAGCCACTGCATTTACGGTGATTTCCTGTTTTCTTTCAGCGAGTTCGGGCTGCATGTCGAATCCTTGCAAAGGGCGTTTTTCTTGATGGCCGGGGGGGTTTCCCGGATAATCCGGCGTTTGCCGATTTGTCCGGCACGGATTTTCCGCCCCACTTCACAAGGGTAACTGAATGAAACTTGAAGACAAGAAACGCGTGCTGCGCGAAATGGTGCTGCACCGTCGCTTCGAAGAACGCTGCTACCAGGCCTATATCGAACGCAAGATCGGCGGCTTCCTCCACCTCTATCCCGGCCAGGAAGCCTGCTGCAACGGCGTGATGGAAGCGGCGCGCCCCGGTCACGATTACGTCATCACCGGCTATCGCGACCACGTGCACGCGATCAAGTGCGGCGCCGACCCGAAAGAGGTGATGGCCGAGCTGTACGGCAAGGAAACCGGCTCTTCCAAAGGCCGTGGCGGTTCGATGCACATCTTCGACGTGAGCAAGCGCTTCATGGGCGGTTACGCGCTGGTGGGCGGCCCCTTCCCGCTCGCCGCCGGCATGGCCAAGGCGATCCAGCTGAAGGGCGGCGACGAGATCGCCATCTGCTTCCTCGGCGACGCCGCCAACAACCAGGGCGTGTTCCACGAAACGCTGAACATGGCCGCGCTGTGGAAGCTGCCGGTGCTGTTCGTGTGCGAAAACAACCTCTACGGCATCGGCACCGCGATCGAGCGGTCCACCGCCATCGTCCACCAGCACAAGCGGGTCTGCGCCTACGGCATCGAAGCCGCCGAGTGCGACGGTCAGGACGTCGAGAAGGTGTACGCGGCGGCGCGTGTCGCGGTCGACCACGTGCGCCACGGCAAGGGCCCCTACTTCCTCGAACTCATGACCTACCGCTATCGCGGCCATTCCATGTCCGACTCGCGCGGCTACCGTTCGCGCGAGGAAGAAGAAATGTGGAAGCAGCGCGATCCCATCTTCATCCTGCGCGACCGCCTCATCGCCGAGGGCGCGCTGACGATGGCCGAGTTCGAGGCGATCGAGAAGGAAACCGACGCCTACATCGAGAACGAAGTGATCAAGTTCGCCGAGGAATCGCCCGAACCGCGTGTAGAGGACCTCGAAAAATACGTCTTCGCCGACCGTGAAACCCAGCGCCCGTGGCTCACGGGCAAAGCCGCTTAAGCATTCAGGATCAATAACATGGCAAACATCATGTACTGGGAGGCGATCCAGCGCGCCCACGACGAGGAAATGGCGCGCGATCCGCTCGTCATCTGCATGGGCGAGGACATCGGCGTCGCCGGCGGCACCTACAAGGCCACCAAGGGACTGTACGAAAAATACGGCCCGCTGCGCGTCATCGACACCCCGATTTCCGAAGGCGGTTTCACCGGGCTCGGCATCGGCGCCTCGTTCCTAGGCGTGCGTCCCATCATCGAGATCATGTCGGTCAACTTCGCCTGGCTGGCGATGGACCAGATGTTCAACTCCGCTGCCAAGGTGCGCTACATGTCGGGCGGCCAGCTCACCGCGCCGTGCGTGTTCCGCTCCGCCGGGGGTGCTGCGCACCAGCTCGGCGCGCAGCACTCGGCACGCATGGAGAAGGTGTTCATGGGCATCGCCGGCCTGCGCGTGGTCACCCCGTCGAATCCGAAACAGGCCTATGGTTTGCTGAAATCCGCGATCCGCTGCGACGACCCGGTGTTCATCAACGAACACGAACTCATGTACAACATGAAGGGCGAAGTGCCGGACGGCGAATACTTCCATCCGCTCGAAGGCTCGGAAATCGCCCGCAGCGGCACCGACGTCACGCTGTTCGGCTACAACATCTCGGTGCACTGGTGTCTCAAGGCCGCCGAAATCCTCGACAAGCAGTACGGCATTTCCGCCGAGGTCGTCGACCTGTACTGCCTGTCGCCGCTCGACCGCGCGGGCATCAAGGCCTCGGTGAGCAAGACCCATCGCGCCGTGATCGCCGAAGAAGACGAAGCTCCCGTGGGGGTTGGCTCCGAGGTGATCGCCATCATCAACGAGGAATGCTTCTTCGAGCTGGATGCCGCCCCGGTGCGCGTGCACTCCGCGATGGTGCCGCAGCCCTACAACCACACGCTGGAAAAGGCGGCGATTCCGGATCATGAGGATGTGGTGAAGGCTGTTCTGAAACTGTTCGGAAAAGCGTAAACCCTTTTTTTCCGCGAAGGACGCGAAGGGACGAGAAGA
Source organism: Thiobacillus sp. (assembly GCA_020217265.1). GTDB lineage: Bacteria > Pseudomonadota > Gammaproteobacteria > Burkholderiales > Thiobacillaceae > Thiobacillus. The sequence continues at coordinate 7,066 of JAIWOS010000200.1, forward strand.
AAATCGTCATCCAGGTTCGCCTTCTTTGCGTTTCTTCGCGTTCTTCGCGGATGAAAGTTTTTCAGGAATAAACATGTCCCAACATTACGCCATCACGATGCCGCAGCTCTCGGACACCATGACCGAGGGCGTGGTCGTCACCTGGGAAAAACAGCCAGGCGACCGCGTCGAGCGCGGCGACATCGTCGCCACGGTCGAAACCGACAAGGCCATCATGGACGTCGAGGTGTTCAAGGCCGGCTATCTCGCCGGGCCGCTCGCCGAGATCGGCGCGACCATCGCGGTGGGCGCGGCGCTCGGCTACATCACCGACACGCCGGGCGACATCGCCATCGCCGCCAGCGAGGTGGTGGAGGAAAAGGCGCAGACCGAAATGATCCCGCACCACGCGGGCACGCCCATCGTGATGCCGCAACTGTCGGACACCATGACCGAAGGCGTCGTCGTCACCTGGGAAAAACAGCCGGGCGACGCCATCCGCCGTGGCGACATCGTCGCCACGGTGGAAACCGACAAGGCGATCATGGACGTGGAAGTGTTCCAGGAAGGCTTTCTCTCCGGCCCCATCGCCGACGTCGGCAGCGTGGTCGAGGTGGGACACCCGATGGCCTTCATCGTCGACGACGCCGCCAAGGCCAACGACACCGGCGTGACGATTTCCGCCGACCACAAGGTCAAGGACGTGCACCACGTCGCGCCGCACGCCGCCGACAAGCCCGCGCACATTCCCACGCCCAAATCCACGCCGGCGACCGTTGCCGCCAGCGGCAACCAGCCGCCGGTGGCGCGCGTGCCCGGCCGCCCGGCCTCGCCCTACGCGCGCA
>JAIWOS010000201.1 GCA_020217265.1 Thiobacillus sp.
CCCGGCGCCGTGGTGCGCGTGCAGCCGACCGGCGCACGCGGCGGCTGGCGGCTGGCGCAACTGCCCGAGGTGGAGGCCGCGCTGGTGGCGCTCGATCCCCGCAACGGCGCGATCACGGCGCTGGTCGGCGGCTTCGATTTCGCGCGCAACAAGTTCAACCACGTTACCCAGGCGTGGCGGCAGCCCGGTTCGAGCTTCAAGCCCTTCATTTACTCGGCCGCGCTGGAAAAGGGCTACACGCCGGCAACCCTGATCGACAACGCGCCGATCACGCTCGCCGCCGAAGAAGCCGGCGGCACCGCCTGGGAACCCAAGAACTACGACGGCAGCACCAGCGGCCCGGTGCGCCTGCGCAGCGCGCTGACCAAGTCGCTCAACCTCGTGTCGGTGCGCATCCTGCAGGGCATCGGCCCGTTCTACGCGCGCGACTACATCCGCCGCTTCGGCTTCGACCCGGCGCGCCATCCGCCTTATCTGACCATGGCGCTCGGCGCCGGCAGCGTCACGCCGCTGCAGATGGCCGCCGCCTACGGCGTCTTCGCCAATGGCGGTTTCGGCGTCAAGCCCTATCTCATCGAGAAGGTCACCGACAAGGACGGCCACGTGCTGATGCAGGCCAGCCCGCAGCGGGTGGGGGACAACGCGCCGCGCGTGATCGATCCGCGCAACGCCTGGCTTATGACCAATCTGATGAAGGACGTGGTGCGCTACGGCACCGCGGCGCGCGCCGGCCAACTGGGACGCAGCGACATCGCCGGCAAGACCGGCACCACCAACGACGCGCGCGACACCTGGTTTGCCGGCTACACCCCCGATCTCGTGGCAATTTCGTGGATGGGCTACGACCAGCCGCGTTCGCTCGGCCGCAGCGAAACCGGCGCGCAGTCCGCCCTGCCGATCTGGATGGGCTTCATGGGCAGCGCACTCAGGGGCGTGCCGCAAAAGGACTGGCCGATGCCGCCCGGCATCGTCGCGATCGAGATCGACGCCGCCACCGGCAAGCGCGTGGGCGAATCCGTCGTCAGCGATTTCATCGACGACCTCTTGGGCACCGAGCCCAAGCGCATGACGGAATACTTCTACCAGGAATTCCCGCCGCCCGAATCGCCGGCGGCCGGACTGAACGGCCCGGTGGGCGCCGACCCGGCACCCGCCGCCGCGTCCCCCGGAACCCCGCTATGAAGAAAGAGGACATGCGCCGCCGCATCGCCCATGCGGCGGCCCGCCTGCTCGCCGAGGACGGCAGTCTCGACTACGGCAGCGCCAAGCGCAAGGCGGCGCGCCAGCTCGGCGCGCCCGACAGCGGCCAGTTGCCGGACAACCAGCAGGTCGAAGACGCCCTGCGCAGCTACCAGGCGATTTACCAGGCCGACCAGACCCGCACGCTCCTCGCCCGCCTGCGCGAGACTGCGATCGAATACATGGAACGCTTCGCCGCGTTCGACCCGCATCTCACCGGTTCGGTGCTGAACGGCACGGCAGGCCCGCACGCCGACATCAACCTGCAGCTCTTCACCGACGATCAAAAGGAAGTCGAATTCCTGCTGATGCGCCTGGGCACCCCCTACCAGGCGGGCGAGTACCGCCCCGCCGACCCGCCGGGGCGCGTCTACCCGCGCTTTCTCATCGACGACCCACGGGCGCCGATCGATCTGGTGGTCTATCCGGCGGCCGAACTGCGCGGCATGAAGCGCCAGCAGGCCGACGGCACGCCACGCCGCGTGCGCCTGCCACACGTCCGTGCCCTGCTGTGAACCGAACCGCCCTGCCTGGCATGGAAGCTGCTGAAGCAGACGACACGTCCCTGACCCGCGAACCGTCGTGATCCGTTTCTTCCGACACTACATCCCGCTGAACCTGCTGCTGCTGGTCATGATCGAGGCCCTGATCCTGGGCAGCGCCATGTATTTCGGCGTGAGCGCGCGCTTTTACGACAGCCCGGCCATTCCGGACGACCTGAACCCGCTGCTCCCCAAGGCCGCGACCTTCACCCTCGTCATGCTCGGGCTGATGACCGCGAGCGGCCTCTACGATCTCGAATCGCAGGGCGGCGTACGCGCCCTGCTGCACCGGCTCGGCCTGAGTTTCGGCCTCGGGCTGGTCGCGATGAGCCTCTTGTTCTATTTCTTTCCCGCCCTTCTGGTCGGGCGCGGCGCCTTCCTGCTGGCGTTCGGCCTGGCGCTTTTGGGCATACTGCTGTCGCGCGCCCTGTTCATCCGCTGGGCGCGCGTCGGCGCACTGAAAACGCGCGCGCTGGTGATCGGCACCGGCAGCCGCGCCGCCCACGTCGAAGCCCTGCTGGCCAAGCGCGGGCACGCCAGCAACACCCAGGTCGTCGGCTACCTGCCGATGGGCGGCAGTCACCATTTCGTCGACCATGCTCGCATTCTCGACACCCAGGAGCCGCTGCCCGAGCTCGCCGCGCGCCTGCAGGTCAATGAAATCATCCTCGCCGTGCGCGACCGCCGCGGCGGCGGCATGCCGGTGCAGGCCCTGCTCGAATGCCGGCTGCGCGGCATCAACATTTTGGAACTATCGAGTTTTTTCGAGCGCGAAAACGGCCATTTGCAGCTCGATTCCATGAACGCCAGCTGGATGATTCTGGCCGAGGGCTTCACCCAGGGCATGCTGCGGGATACCGTGAAGCGCCTGTTCGACCTCTTGGTGAGTGCGGCGATGCTCGCCGTCACCCTGCCGATCATGGCGCTGACCGCGCTGCTCATCAAGCTGGAAAGCCCCGGCCCGGTGCTCTACCGCCAGGAGCGCGTAGGCCAGGGCGGCAAGAGCTTCACCATCCTCAAGTTCCGCAGCATGTGCGTGGATGCCGAAAAGGACGGCAAGCCCCGCTGGGCGCGGCAGAACGACAGCCGCGTCACGCTGGTCGGCCGCTGCATCCGGCGCACCCGCATCGACGAGTTGCCGCAGATCTTCAACGTCTTTTTCGGCGAGATGAGCTTCGTCGGCCCGCGCCCGGAACGGCCCTACTTCGTGCAGGACCTGACGCAGAAAATCCCGTATTACGGCGTCCGCCACACCGTCAAGCCCGGCATCACCGGCTGGGCCCAGGTGCGCTACCCTTACGGCGCCACCGACGAGGACGCCATGCACAAGCTCCAGTACGACCTGTACTACGTCAAGAACCACAGCCTGTTCCTCGATCTCATGATCCTGTTCCAGACCGCCCAGGTGGTGCTGTGGGGTAAGGGCGTGCGCTGATCGCGACCGTCGCCATGGCCCCCACCCTGTTCCTGCTGGCCGTCGTCGGTTACGGACTGGCCGCCGCTGCGTATCTTGGCCTGGCCGGCCTCATCGTCGCCAGCTGGCGGCGCCGCCCGCAGGGCCGGCTGCTGGTGCTCGCCGCCGTGCTGACCGCCGTATGGGCGGGGGTCTCCGCGTTCGCCGCCTGGGGCGTGCTGCCGGCCATGCTGCAACTACCGGCCGAAGTCGCCCGCAACGCCGCCTGGCTCGCCCTGCTGTTTTACATCCTGCGCCTGCGCCTGCCCAAAGGCGCCGTCTTGCCCGTCTCGCTCCGTTTTCTGGGCGGCTTCGCCATGCTGCTCACCGGCGGCCTGCTGCTGCTGCCCTTCGTGACCACCGGCGCACCGGCATTTTCGGAGTGGGCGGCAGGCATAGGCCTGGTGCTGCAGACCGTGATCTGCCTGGTCCTGATCGAGCAGGTCTACCGCAGCACCCGCCCGCAGGATCGCTGGGCGATCAAGTTCCTGTGTCTCGGCCTCGGGGCGCTGTTCGTTTACGACTTCTACCTCTACGTCAACGCCGCGCTGTTCCTGACCATGGATGCGCGGGTGTGGGCCGCGCGCGGTTACGCGGCCGCGCTCGTCACGCCGCTGATCGCCGTGTCGGCCGCGCGCAATCCCGAATGGGCCGCGCCGGTCGGGTTGTCGCGCAGCATGGCCTTCCACACCGCCAGCCTGCTCGCGACCGGCATCTATCTCCTCCTGATGGCGGGCGCCGGCTATTACATCCGGCTCTTCGGCGGCGAATGGGGCGACGTGGTGCAGACCGTTTTCGTCTTCGCCGCCGCCCTGCTGCTGGTGCTGCTGCTGGTGTCCGGCACCCTGCGCGCGCGGCTGCGGGTGTTCCTGTCCAAGCACTTCTTCAGCTACCGCTACGACTACCGCGAGGAATGGCTGAAGTTCACCCGCACGCTCACCGAAGGCAAGCCCGGCGAACAGCTGTGTGAACGCGCGGTGGAGGCGCTCGCACGTCTGCTGGAGAGCCCGGGCGGCGCGCTGTGGATGCGCGAGGGCGACCTCGCCTACCAGCGCGCCAGCCACTGGAACTGGGGCGACATCCAGGGCAGCGAACCTGCCGATTCGCCCTTCGTGCAGTGGCTGGCCGACAAGCAGTGGGTCGTCGACCTCGACGAACTGGACCGCCGCCACGATCTCTACGGCGATCTGCAAGCGCCCACGTGGCTGCGCCAGGCCAGCGACGCCTGGCTGGTCGTGCCGCTGATGCTGCACGACGAAATGATGGGCTTCGTCGTTCTGAAACACTCGCTTGCCAAGGTCACGTTCAACTGGGAAGTCAGCGACCTCCTCAAGGTGGCGGCGCGCCAGGCCGCCGCCCACCTGTCGCAGATGCGCGCCTCCAACGCGCTCATCGTCGCCCGCCAGTTCGAATCCTTCAACCGCACCACCACCTTCGTCATCCACGACCTCAAGAACCTGGTCGCGCAGCTCTCGCTCCTGCTCGCCAACGCCGAAAAGCACAAGCACAAGCCCGAGTTCCAGGCCGACATGCTGGAAACCGTGGAAAGCGCAGTGGCGCGCATGAACAAGGTGCTGGCGCAGCTGCGGCGCAGCGGCAACGAAGCGCTCGAGGCCGTGCCGCTGGCCGACATCCTGGCCGACGCGGTCGCCAGCAAGCAGGCGTTCAAACTGAAACCGACGCTGGAACTGCCCCCCGCGAGCCTGCGCGTGCGCGCCGAGCGCGAACGGCTCACCCGCGCCGTCGGCCATCTGGTGCAGAACGCGCTCGAAGCCACGCCGGCCGACGGCAGCGTGCTCGTGCGCGGCTACGCCGAAGGCTCGTCAGCCATCATCGAAATCGTCGACACCGGCTGCGGCATGGACGACGAATTCATCCGCACCCGCCTGTTCCAGCCCTTCGATTCGACCAAGGGCGCCGGCATGGGCATCGGCGCCTACGAATGCCGCGAAACCCTGCGCGCGCTCGGAGGCAACATCGAGGTGGAGAGCGCGCCCGGGCGCGGCACCCGCTTCCGTCTCAGCCTGCCGCTGGACGATAATGCGCAACGAGGAGACATTGCATGAGCGATGCCAAACAAAAAATCCTGCTGGTCGAGGACGACCCCGGCCTGCAAAAACAGCTGAAGTGGAGCCTGGCCGACTACGAACTGGTCGTCGCCGCCGACCGCGACAGCGCCATCGCGCAGCTGCGCCGCCACGAACCGCCCGTCGTCCTGCTCGATCTTGGCCTGCCGCCCGACGCCGACGGCGCCACCGAAGGCCTCGCCGCGCTGCAGCAGATCCTGTCGCTCGCGCCCGCCACCAAGGTCATCGTCGTCACCGGCAACCTCGACCGCGCCAACGCAGTGCAGGCCATCCGCCACGGCGCCTACGATTTCTTCCAGAAGCCCTTCGACCCCGACGTGCTGGCGCTGATGATCACGCGCGCCCTGCACGTGTACGCGCTCGAAATCGAAAACCGGCAACTGATCGCCCGGCAGGGCGGTTCGTCGCTGTCCGGCCTCATCACCGCCAGCGACACCATGCTCAAGGTCTGCCGCACGGTGGAAAAGGTCGCGCCCGCCAACGCCACCGTGCTGCTGCTGGGCGAGTCCGGCACCGGCAAGGAGGTGCTCGCGCGCGGCGTGCACGAACTCTCGCCGCGCGCCGGCAAGCGCTTCGTCGCCATCAACTGCGCGGCGATCCCCGACACCCTGCTCGAATCCGAGCTTTTCGGCTACGAAAAAGGCGCATTCACCGGTGCTGCCAAGCAGACCATCGGCCGAATCGAATACGCCAACGAAGGCACGCTCTTCCTCGACGAAATCGGCGACCTGCCGATGCCGCTGCAGGCCAAGCTGCTGCGTTTTCTGCAGGAACGCGTGATCGAGCGCCTGGGCGGCCGCGGCGAAATTCCGGTCGACGTGCGCGTCGTCTGCGCCACCCACCGCGATCTCGCCGGCATGATCCGCGAAGGCAGCTTCCGCGAAGACCTCTACTATCGCCTGTCCGAAATCACGATCAAGATTCCGCCGCTGCGCGAACGCCCGGGCGATGCCGTGCTGCTGGCGCAGGCCTTTCTCGAACGCTACGCGCGCGAACTCGGACGCAGCCTCAAGGGCTTCACCGCCGACGCGCTGGCCGCACTGGAAGCGCACGCCTGGCCCGGCAACGTGCGCGAAATGGAAAACCTCATCAAGCGCGCCGCCATCATGGCCGACGGCACCCAGATCACCGGCGCCGATCTCGGGCTCGACTCGGCGCACGCCGAACCGCAGCCATTCAACCTTCGCCAGGCGCGCGAAAACGCCGAACGCCTCGCCGTCAGCCGCGCACTCGCGCACAGCGACGGCAGCATCGCGCAAGCCGCCGAGCTGTTGGGCATCACCCGCCCCACCCTGTACGACCTCATGGCCAAAATCGGCATGAAATAAGCCCGCCGCCCCCGATCGCCCCCCCCCGTACCCGAGCTTCCATGCCCCCCGTCCACATTTCCAGGTTGTTGTCCGTTTTGTTGCTGGGTTCGAGCCTGCTCGCCGCCTGCGGTGGCGAAGACAGCGCGACCCTCGTTCGGGAAGCCCGCGCCAAGGCCGCGGCCGGCGACACCAAGGCCGCGATGATCCAGCTGAAAAACGCCGTCGCCGCGGACGAGAAGAACGCCGAGGCGCGTTTCGAACTCGGCAAGCTCTACCTCGACCAGCTCGATCTGGCCAGCGCGGAAAAGGAATTCCGGCGCGCCCGCGAGGCCGGCTACGCCGCCGCCCAGGTCAATCCGATGATTGCCCGCGCGCTGCTGGGACAGCGCGAATTCCAGCGCGTGCTCGACGAACTGCCTGCAAGCACCGACGACACGCCGGACGGCGCAACCCTCGCCGCCCTGCGCGCGATGGCCTATCTGGGGCTGGGCAACAAGAACGAAGCGCGCACGACCCTGGAAAGAATCTCTCCCAACGCCGCGCGCAATCCCGAGGTCCAGCTCGCCAGCGCCCGGCTCGCGCTGGCGGACGGCAAGCCCGACGAGGCGACGCAGGCCATCGACCTTGCAATTCAACTCGAACCCAAGAACATCGAGGCCCTGCTGCTGAAAGCCGACCTCGCGCGCGTCACCGGCAAGCCGGCCGAGGCGCGCCAGGGCTACCAGGCGGTACTCAAAATCGCCCCGCGGCACAGCCTCGCCCGACTGGCGCTGGCGGACATCGCGATTGCGGAAAACCAGCTGGCCGACGCCCGCCGCGAAGTCGACACCGCGCTCAAGTTCGCGCCGAACAACCTGCAGGCCCGCTACACCCAGGCCCTGATCGACTTCCGCGAAAACAAGACCGAGGCCGCGCGCGATCACCTCGCGGTCGTCCTCAAGAATGTGCCCGACAACATACCTGCCCTGCTGCTGGGCGGCTCGATCGAATTCAGCCTGGGACATCTGCAAACCGCCGAAACGTATCTCACCAAGGTGGTCACAGCACTGCCCGACAACCGCTATGCGCTGCGCCTGCTGGCCGCCACCCAGCTGCGCCTCGGACGCGCCGACGACGCCGCCCGCACCCTCGCGCCGGCGCTCAAGGCCGCGCCCG